>JACQQP010000189.1 GCA_016206945.1 Candidatus Omnitrophota bacterium
TCATACCCTCATTAATTAATTGGCCAGTCCGACAGGGCGTTTTGCTAGGCATCAATACGCCAGCACTACGCCGCGGGGATCTATGGAAGATCCCCTGCGCGTATGTGCGGAGCGCCTTCACAAAAAAGAGATCGTAGACCCGATCTCTTTTTTGTGAGGCCGAGCACACCGATTTTGGCTTATCCGCCACAAAGCGTTGACGGATCCGTCCGAACAACGCTTTGTGGACAGATCCGCCGCGTTGTTTGGCGGAGGCGAACGGCCTAAAATCGGTGAGCGTCCGCCAAAAATCTGGCGAGATTCGTCCTGACGGATTTCGCCAAGTTTTGTGGCGAACAGGAGAAGCGAAGCAAAACGCCCTGTCGGACGTGCGTGCGGCGTAAGACTTACTGTTGGGTGGAGGAGGGCTCGTTTCCCTGAGTGGAGCCGCCGAGGAAAAGGTCGAGCAAGCTCTCGGCAGCCGAGGGCTCGCTAGACGGCTCTTGAGCGGTTGGCGCAGAAGCGCCTTGCGGTTCTTCCTTCTTGCCGAATTTTTTCTGGATGAAATTGCCAATGACCTCCGTCGTTTTGGAAACCGCCAGCTTGGCAGCCACATACTGCAAATCGGGATATACCCGAACTTGCGGAGGTGCGCCCTGAATTAGAATGGGGATTCCAATTTGGCCCTGCGGATCAGCCAAATACTGAAACTCATGAACGCTCTTGATCAATGCCCCTGAGAAATCGGGGTCGATAAAAAGCATGGTTCGCGCATGGATGTTTCCATCGAACCCAATAGTTCCTGCGCCAGTCAATTGAAAATTGTTAGCGGCGACTTGGAACTGCGGAGCATTCAGGACACCGCCGCCCACTGCAAACGGAATGACTGCGGGTTGAAAAACCGTATCCCGAACCTTAAGTTTTTCCATATAAGAAGGTGGAAGGCGCTCTTGAAGTCGTCTTTCAAGACCTGGAATCATGGAAAGTTTCTGAAAGATCTCCCGCAACAAATTAAAATTCCGCACCGCCCCTTCATCCGCTTTAAGCTGGCCCTGTCCTGTTAACGTCCTGGAAATAACGGGCCAAGCAGTCCCTCGAAAGGACCCGTTAAAACTGATCCCTAGACGGCCCTCTGGTTGTGGATCGGAAGGACCTTGTGCGGGAAGCAACTCACGAAGCAAGAGATCCGTAACTGTAAACTCAAGTGTTCCATGCGGGTTCGCCATCACCTCTTGAATCGCCCCGGAAGCAGCTACCTTTCCGTTTCCAACGCGAGCTGAAAAACTCTCAACTTTGACTTCGGACATGCTGACCTGAGATTCCAAAGCTATTTCCTGAATTGCGCTTGGCATTGCAGCCAATCGTAATTCGCCTCGATCTAAACGCACCGCCGCACGAACTTCCTCAAGTCCATTTTGAGTCACGCGAATTTGATCGGCATCCGCAGTCAGCCGGCCCATCATTCGACTCAAACCCGCTTCTTTCAGCGCAGGAATTGCTTGAGTGAGCGCCAAACTGCTCACCTGATCCAAATTAATTTCTAAATGATTGTTCTCAAAAATACCCGCCCCTTCTTTAATCGAGATCTTGAAATTACTTTTCAAATCAATATTTTGATCCTCACTGAACCATGCCGCCCGCGCACGAATCGCGATCGGCCGCGCAAGCGAAACATCTTTAACGGTCGCATCAATTTTGCCGAAGGTCCATTCAACTGGATTCAAAATTGTCTCATCCCGAAAAGAAAAAAGGCCGTCTTCCAATTCCACTTTGTTTACCAGAAAAGACATAAGGAAAGCAGAAGGCGCTCGTGGTTTGCCGGCTTGAGGCTTGATTTCACTCGGGCCAAATCCCTGAAGCGTTCCGTCTCTAAGCCGCCTCAGGTGAATTTCAGGTTTTTCAATTCGAACAGATCCGATTTGAATGCGTTGTTGTAAAAGAGGGCCGAGGCCCATCATCAAATTGCAAGAGCCCAGCCGAATTAAAGGAACGCCTGCCTTCTCGTTTCCCGCGTAAATGACAAGCCCTACCAACTTCAAAGCGAGGCCGCCATCCCACGCAAGCGAGATTTTCTCGAGATCAACAGGCTTCCCGATCGCAGAACCGACTTGATCCACAATGAAAGGGCGGAAGCGGTCGGCGTCGAAAGTAACGATGAAAAAAATAAGTGCAGCGCAAAAAAGAAAAATGAGGATGAGCACAACAACAATGAGTTTTTTCATAAGTTTTTACGTCATTGCGAGGACCAGCCACGGTTCTTTTCCGCCAAAGGACGGATCCGCAACACCAAGCGCCCGACCGCCCTTAACAACCTAATGAATAATTCATAGGAAGTTAAGGACAGTACTGATTTCCGATAAATAATCGATGGACGATTAATGAAAATCAGTACCGGCGCTCGGTCAAGCGGCGGCCTCATCTAGATCGCTGCCTCGCAAGGACAGTTCAAGACGCTTCTAGATTATCATGATTCAAACCGGCAAAAAAGAATATTCAATTGACAGAATTATGAATATGAAGTAAAAAATCACTGATGCAAAAATTAAAAACGCCGCTCATTTTCGCCGCGATTGTATTTGGCACTGCTTTCCTCCTCTCCAAAATCGGATTTACGCGCGATCAAGTTATTGCCACTTCCATTTTCCTCCTCGTTATTTGCGGAACCCTCTTCTACTGGCAATTCCGTGTGACCTTTGCTTTTGCCGGTATCGCCGTTCTTTTAGGTTCAAAACTCTTGGACATTCCTCATGTCATTGAACATGCAGGACTCGATATCATTCTTTTCCTAGTCGGCATGATGTGCGTGGTCGGACATTTGGAAGAAAAACACTTCTTTGAATACCTGATCGCAAAAGTGGTAGATCGAATCGGGCACCATGCTTACCTGCTCATGGCTGTACTCATGGCTTTTGCAACTCTTTCCGCAGCGCTGGTTGATGAAGTTACCTCAATCCTGTTTATGATGGCTGCCACATTTCATCTCACGAAACGGTATAAAGTAAACCCAATTCCCTTCCTCCTAATGATCGTTTTTGCAACGAACGTTGGCTCAAGCGCGACGGCGGTTGGTAACCCCATTGGGGTCATGATTGCGCTTCGAGCACAGCTAAGCTTTACGGATTTCTTAAGGTGGGCCAGCCCCATTTCCATTGTTACCCTTGTTGTTACGATTCCACTTTGCTTCCTTTATTTCGGAACCGAAATTCGGCATCTTGCCAACCAAATGAAAAAAGAAAGATCGGAGGAAAGTGAAGTCACACATGTGCGTTACCGAAAAAAAGACATCGTCACCTGTTGGGTTCTCTTCCTTGGGACCATAACGCTTCTCGTGCTTCATCATCCTATCGAAGAAGCAATGGGCCTTGAAAAAAATACGCTCCTCTTAGGAACTTCCCTTCTTGCAGGCGCTGTTGCCATCTTTTTGAACGCCCAAACTGCGAGAGATTTTTTTACGAAGCGCGTGGATTGGTGGACGCTCACCTTCTTTATGGCGCTCTTTGCTTCCGTGGGGACGTTGAAATATACGGGCGTTACTCAAAGAATCGCGGAAGGGATGATTTCGCTGGCCCAAGGGAATCCGACTTTTCTCCTGATTGCCTTTACAAGCGCCGTTAGTTTGCTCACGGGTTTTATGGATAACGTCCTTGCGGTAGCAACGTTCATTCCGATTCTTTTTGACATCGAAAAATCTGGGATTTATGTCTATCCCTTTTGGTGGGGAATGCTTTTCGGAGGGACGCTTTACGGAAATCTAACCGTGATTGGAAGCACAGCTAATATTGTTGCGATGGGAATGCTCGAGCGGGAATATAAGCAACACATCAAATTCATGGAGTGGCTCAAGCCTGGCTTTATCGTATCCACCATCACCATTGCCCTTGCCCTCTTCCTCATCTATCTTCAAATTCCCCTGATGCCTCGTTAACCCCGCTTCCGGTATGGTGCGCTCTGGGGAAGTATCCACAAAGGAGCGTTCATGCCCGGCGCATCACACCCCCTTGTGAGCAGCGCAATTCTCAGGTTAGGTTTCAAGGATAGTCGGCACCAGAACGATCCGGACAGCCTCGCCGGTTTCGCGGGTATAGAAAGTATGTTCAAATTCGGACTTCTGCAAACCGGCTCCGATTTCAATCGATTGTCCATTGGGTACGAGGACGGTTGTGCTTAAACTTGTGACGGCAATGGACCCGCTCCCATCTTGCGTCTCATAAGAAACCTCGGGTGTCAGCGTCACCTCAATTTGATTTCCCCGAACACGCGGCCTTACGATTAAACTCGTTCCCACATTCCTGAATTTAATTTCACCCGTTAGGTAACCTTCTTTCCGTAAATAATCCCGATACCAAAGCGCATAAGGAACCTCCTTGCCGATAAACAGACGCCCCTCAAGACCATCCATGACCAAAAGCATCTGGGTTTCATTGGACTCGCGGCTGGTCTGATAAAGTTCTCCGCTCCGGACATATCCTGCACTTTTGTACTGGACTTCGATTTTTACGTTTTTTCTTGAGCCAAGCGATTGGCCGAAGGCGGATCCGAGGACGAGTAAAAGGGAGCAAACCAAAACGATTCCACTCCATCCCAGTCTGCAATGCCAATTTCCCTCAGAATTGACGTTCCTCATTCATCTCATTCCCTATTTTCGCACCCTATTTTCGGGACATCATACTTATTTCGATTTAAGTAAAGTGTCCCCGATTTGTGCGCGATTTGGATTTGGTTGATTTTGTGTCTGATTTGCGATTTTAAGTTCCTTATTCACACGCTTTCTTTGAGCGCTTGAATTTGATCGTAAAGGTGATGAAGTAAAGCAAGAAGCTCTGATATTTCGCCGCCACGCTCAGGGAAGCGCGCGAGGATCTTACGAAGGGCGTTGATTGACTCGCGGCAGGCCTTATTGCAGATTTCAAACTGGCCGATCGCATCATAAAGTGCGAAGTCACCTTCGCAACTAGGTTCATGAAATCCCGCTAGTCCTCTCTGCAACTTGACCACGAGAAGCGTGTGATACCAATCGACGGTATCAAAATCATAAAGAAGCTCACGATTCTGCTTCTCACGATGAGGGTAAAACACCTCTTCAAGAAACCTCTTGGCTCGTTTGCGGTATTCTTCCGCTGCGACCGGCAGAGGATGATGTTTTACAAACTCAATGTGGTCCTTAATCTTGACAAACTCTGGTTCATCCGACGCATCCAAATCAATTTCATCTTCTTCGGTAAACTCTTCAAGGGCTTCACCTGCCTCCTCGAGCTGCCGCTTCATGACCGCTTTGGCAATCTCAGGATCCCGCTCATCCTTGCCGTGTGCAATCGCAATCATTCGCTGCTCCAATTCGTCATGATAAACGCGACAGCGAATTTTCTTCTCGAACACACAGCGCTCGCACCAGCGGTCGCAAAAATTATAAGGGCTCTCGCGCTCAAACTCGGCATTCTTATCCATAATCTCCTGTAATCTTTTGCTCTTCATATTCATAGTACGCGAAGTGCAATGCTACGCGATGAGCGTAGTGGCTGTCAAGCCGAGCTTTCCTCATAAGAAAGCAAGGGTCAGTTTTCAAACAGAACCATTCCCTTAGAGGCAATTCCGCGCATGAAGGCCGCGGCTGAAAAGCCAAGCGTGATTTTCCCGCCGTTTAAAATCTCAAGAGAATTACAACCCCACTCGCTTTTCACATTCAACGCCTTGAGGGTCACCTTTTTGCCAAGGTCGCCAGCGTCCAGGTAATCATAGGCCGTGATCCAGAAGAGTTTCTCGCCCTGCTTCAAAGCCATACCTTCTGGAAAATAACGAATTCCTGCGTTTTGAGAA
>JACQQP010000001.1 GCA_016206945.1 Candidatus Omnitrophota bacterium
AAGCCTTTGAGCTAAGCCCTGATTTCATCGATCCCTACCTGGAATCAGGTGATTTATTTTTCGAACTCGAACGACACAAGGAAGCAAACCAAATGTACAAGAAAGCAGCTTCTCTGTACGAAGACCTCCTCAAGAAAAGTAAAGATAACTTCGCTTCGCGTTTGACCTTTGCGAAAGTGCTCCTTAATTTAGGCCGCCAAGAAGAAGCGGAAAAACAACTTAATACCATTTTGAAATCAATAGATTCGGAAAACACACTTGCTGCTCAAGCGCGATCCTTGATGGAGTCGCTTAAATGAATACGATCCTTCGAAAAACACTTGCTCTCATTACCGCAGCTTTCTTCACCCTTTCTCTTCCAAGTTCAACCTCACTCTATGCGTGGCCATGGTCTAAATCATCGAATAACAGCGCGCAAGAGAGTGACTTCTCGACTACGGGAAACATCGATGGTTCTATCGGCCGTGGAACGGGAAGCGCAAGAACATCTGGCCAAGCAACAGGTCCAAATTTCAACGCGAGTGGCGATGGGACCGTCGGCGCAAACCTGCGCCAAGGTGTAGCCGGCGGAGAAGTACGTGGCCAAGCCGCAACTGATATTGCAGGCGTTCCGGTTAACGTAGCCGGCAACGCTTCCGCGACAGGTCGAGGAACAGTCGACTCAAGCGGTCGTCCATCGATCGACTTTCAAACTCAAACGAACACCGACGCTTCCATTGGAAGACGGTACAGCGCTCAGGACAGCGGCTCCGTAAGCTCAGGACCTTACGCTCAAACATCTATATCCCGCACATCCCAAGATGGAAACGCTTCATTCAGTGCTTCTAATCGCGTTGGTACTGTTCGTGCAGAAGGCGGCTATTCGGCAACAGCCGATAGTTCAGGAGCACGCCTTGATGTACATGGAAATGCGAGAGCTACTTTAGTAGAAGCTGACGTCCGCGCTCATTATCGAACGGGCATCGGAAGCACAACGGTGGACGTCACGACGGGAGGCAGAACGAGCGTTGGAGTTGAAGCAACGGGAACCGGACATGCGTCCGTTGACCGCAGAGGAATTAGTACCGGCGGAGGCTTTGACGTCATGGCAGGAGCAAGGCAACAGGCAGATGCTGGAGCAACTCTCAACATTCTGGGCCTCGTGAAAATCACCACAAGAGTCCAGGGTGAACTCTACGAGGGAACAGGGCTAAAAGCCCACGCTGATGTCCAAGCTTCGATGCGGGGATTGGCCATCAAGACAGGCCTTGCTGCTGCATCGGGCGGCGGTGCCGGACTTACCACCGAATTTGAAATCGACGTGAGCGGAATTACGGAACCCATCGGAAAAGCAATTGATGCCACTATCGGAGCAATTGGACGAGGCGCTAAGAGCTTATGGGACAAAATATTTGGCAAGAAAGAAGAAAAGGAAGGCGAGGAAGCAGCGGCTGCTTGTGCTGCACAAGGAGATAATGTTTTTTGTACGGGAGGTGCTGCGGGCGGCCCAAGGCCGAACCCACAACCAGATCCCGCCGAAGAAGCAAGACGGCGTGAAGAACAGCGCAGGAGAGAACGTGAAGAACGCAAACGCGAGGAAGAAGAACAAAAACGCAGAGAGAAAGAAGAAAAAGAGCGCAAACGCCGTGAAAAAGAAGAACGTGAAAAGGAAGAACGGAAGAAAAAGGGAGAAGAAACCTGGCGCAAAATGCCTCCGCTTGCAAAACCGAAAACAGGCGGCGCAACCGGCCGAACACTTGATCCAGACACTGGAGAAATTACAGAAGGTGTCATGGACCCTGATGGCACAACAACCATTACGAAAAGAGATGCGGAGGGCAATCTTATTAGCGAAGAAACACACAACAAATTTGCAGCTTTCGATGCGCTCCGTACGGGAATTCCTGCAGCAACGCTAGATGGAAACCCAAACAGTCGGGATATGAACTCGGGCGAACTCACAGTAGATAAACCCGCGGAAGCGGATGGATACAAATCGGGGCCGGAATGCTAGCATTAAGAGGAGATTTCAAAATGCACAAACACATGAGGACAAACAATTGGAAAAACGTTCAGTAAAAAATAAAAAACAGACGCTCGCCACTATTATCTCATTCCTTGCGATCTGTATGTTTACAACAGTTGAAGCTTTCGCAGGGCCAGGGATCGTGGTTGGGACAAAGATTGATTTCGGCCCTTCCATAAAACGGCTTGAAAAACAGGCGGATCACACAGTAGCTCGCGAAGACATTTATCAACAGAGAAGGAATGAAGCGCGTGAGAAGTGGAACAATTATCAGAAAACAAGGGCAAAAAGAGACAAAGGCGAAGCGACATGGCAGGATTCAGCAAATGCACTTAAAGAATTCAGAAAGGCACAGCAAAAAGCCGAAGACATGCGTCAGGCATATAGCCGAGAGCATCGAAGGCTTCAACACGACAAGCAGGTGCTTCGCGATAAAGCGGACAATTTCTCTAAAGAAGCAGACAAGAAAATCAATCGACTTCAGAAAAAGAAAGATAACCTACAAAAACAAATGGATCGTGAAAGAAGTAAACTCGAGAAGCCTTTTAGCCGGCAAGTAAAGAAACGGATTCAGCACAGAGTCGACAATCTTCAAAAGGAGACGGACAGGTTAAATAAGAAATTAGATGAAGCTCGAGCAGAAAAGGAAAAATTTGAAGACATTAAAAGGGAAATCGATGACATTGATGTGAGCGCTCCTCCTGATGCCGATGACCTTGATTTCACAGATCTAAACCAAGGTTATCGCTCTCCCCACCC
>JACQQP010000021.1 GCA_016206945.1 Candidatus Omnitrophota bacterium
AACGTCACACCGGCAACATTAAGAGCTGCGTCGACCGCTGCATTATTGTCGCAGTTAGCATCAAAATTAGCGACATCACCTGATCCGGGCGGTGCGGAGGCGTTGCCGCTTCCGCAGTTGGTCGCATTCGAGGTCTTCCAGTTCGTAGCGACATTCGTACTCGCTCCACTATTTCCAACCCACCACAAGTTGGCGGCGAAAGCAGAAGTGGAAAAAAGAAGTAAGAAGAAAGAAGTAAGAAGTAAGAGAAAACAATTTCTTAACCAGCAAAGCGCGAAGCGACTGTTCAAACCCGAATCGGTTTTCTGCGATCCTTGATTACCATTACCAGCCATGATATACTTTTTTTCGCTATGAAAATTAGAGAACGTGTGATTATCAATGAGAACGGGAACGCCGTCAGCGTCGTGCTGAGTATTAAGGATTATCGGAAACTCATTTCCCTTCTGGCTGATGTGGTAGACAGCCAGTATATCGCCCATCACCGAAAAGATCCAAAGAGACCATTCGCAGACTTTATGAACGACCTTCGAGACAAAGGTCTTGTATAAACTTCTCATCATTCCAAAAGCAGAAAAACAAATCTTAGATCTGCCAAGGTCAATCATCGCTCAAATCACCTCCAAAATCGAGGCTCTCGCACAAAATCCCCGCCCCTTCGGAGCAAAAAAGCTTGCTGGTCAAGGCGGAGGTTACCGATTGCGGTCCGGCGACTACCGAATTCTTTACACGATCGATGACACGAAAAAAGAGATAACGATTTACAAAGCGTCGCATCGAAAAGAAGCTTATCGCTAAAGGGGCGTTCATAACCTAAACCCCTTCGCGGGAGAGGATTCTAAAATTTGGTTCTCCCGCTCCTTCTTTTTTATTTCCAGAAGACGCGGAAACGTTTTGCGCCCCTCTTACTTTCCTCGTGTCTTGACGCATATCCGAGATCATGTTAGACTTCCTTTGCCATGAAAGCTCAAAACATCGAAACCATTAAGAAAAGATACAAGCGGAATCGCGAGTGGCTCCTGATCCGTGTCTTGAAAATGGATGAAGCTACTACCACTCCCTTGACGGGAAAATTGCTGGCACACAGCCCTCACCGGTATGAGATTTATCAAAAACTTCTTCGCATCAAAAAGCCGAAAAACGTTCTCGTTGAATGCGCCTCTGACGAACTTCCAGAGGGATATGCTGCGGCTTTTTGATTGATGACGATCCCCATTGTTCGTCGAAAACTCGCTCTGAAAGACGGACTTATTGTTTACCGCGCTAAAATCACGAGCAAAATAGGCTCTATTCTTCTCAAGATGGCTCTGGATACCGGCGCGACTTTCACCATGATTCCCCCAGAGGCGACATTGTCGATCGGGATCAATCCCGCTGATCCGAGTCGAATGAGAGAAATTACTACGGGAAGCGGAACAGTTTACTGCCCCATCGTAACCATCCCGGAGTTCACTGCGTTTGGCTCGAAGGTCAAAAACCTTGAAGTTTTCTGTCATACGCTCCCACCGGAAAGCCCAGTCGATGGACTCCTTGGACTCAACTTTCTCAAACAATTTGACCTCCGGCTCAACTTCAAAAAAGGATTTCTCGAAATCCGGTAAGGTAACCATAACCTAAACCTCTTCGCGGGAGAGAATCCTAAAAGTCGGCTCCCTTGCTCCTTCTTTTTTATTTCCAGATGATGAGGCGTCAACATTTCGGAAAATAGACTCAAAATCACTTTCCAATTTCAACCGTTGTTCCGCTTCCAACTTCGTTACTGAAACATGGCCCGGCAAATCAGGAGAAATTAAAGCCTGCGTGCCTGTTTCAACCTTGGCCGCTTGAGTTTTCGGCAGGACGCTCGCCATTTCGACTTCAACCATTCCATTCAACACTTCAACCTTCATCCCTTCCTCCGGGCCTGCGCCCAAAACAAAATCCGTTCCGAAAACGCGCGCCGCGCCATAAGGAGTTTCGTAACTCACGGTGATTCCCTTCTGGAGTTCGGGAAGCTTCGAATAAAGACGCCCCGATTCGAGGCTGAATTTGAAACCGGTTAAGGGCGACGAATTTTGAAGGCTCAAAATCGAATTCTGAGCCAAATGAAAATAACCCGCTCCGGGAACATAAAAAGTAAGCCACGAATCCTCGCCCGTCACGAGCCGGTCGCCTTCGCCCACGGTGGATTGAACTTCGCCTGCCGGGATGCCTCCGGTTTCCAAAACGATTCCCCTCGTCACACTCGGTTCCCGAGCCGGAGCAAACGGTTTGGAGACCAAACCCATTTGATAAGCCCAAAGACCAAAAATAAGAATCAAAACCAAGAGGAGGGACGCATATGCCGGGGTCCATGAAAAACTAAGCGGGCGCGGCGTTTCAATTTTTTGCCAAATGAGGGGAACGAGACGATCAAAGGCTAAATCTGTCTGAGGGAACTGGCTTTCCCCTAAAAGCCTCAAGTGCATCTCGACGTCTGCGTGAGAACTGAGTACTTTACCCATTTTGGCCTCCATCTATTTAGTACCCAGAGCAACACAATTATTCCCTATAAATTGAGTGGTTTTTTAAGGGGTAATTAGGGTAAAGAAGCGCGGGTGCCGGCGGTATCTTCCTCACCTCAACTAGGAAGGGACGTTGCCCTCGGCTAAGCCTTCTTCTTCTTAGCAGGATAACCCGGAAAAACTCCACCTTCCCAATTGCCTCGCTTATCTTGATAAGCCGCCACAACCTTCTTGCCTTCCCGCTCAACCACGAAGGTGTTTACCTTGCTAGTTCCGACGTAGATATAATCAATACTCGCCGGATCCGAGGGGTTGTCCCGCACCATGCTCGGAGGGCCGAACTCAGCGGTGGCTGACGAAACGGACCCGCCCACGTATTTTGAGATGTCTTTCTTACTTGCGGAATCACTCAGAGGGTTGATGTGAAATTCATAACCGTAAAGAGAAAGCGGGTAAACGAACAGTACAAAAAAAGCGATCGTCCCCATCACTTTGAATGTGTTCCTGCTTCTTGTGCTCATCTTCGAACCTCCTTAATAAATCCTTGTCATCCCCGAAATCTTTTACTTTGTCATTCCCGCACGCTTTAGGCGGGAATCCACGAGTCGTGGATCCCTCCCCGAATGTTCTAATCGGGGATCTAGATTCCCGATAAAAGATTTCGGGAATGACAATTTTAAAGCCGACGCTGTTCTAAGCTCCAAACTGTAAATTGCCCAAATCGCCTTTTGTGGCTCTGTTGTCCGTCAAAGTAGGCGTGGTTCCCGTACCCGACATTTTCAAAAGACCCGCTCCGCGAGTCCAAGTAATCCCGTTTTGAATCGTGAGGTCTCCCCCGATGGTGATATTGTTGTCGGCATCACTCAGGGTCCCTGCCGTTACCGTCAGGTTTTCAGATACGCTCAAAGCAGCGCCAACGGCATACGTTTCGGATCCATTGAGTTCAAGTGAGCTGTAACTGACGTTGGCAAGGTTGATATTGCCGCCTGAATTGGTCGCTGTGTATTTGACGGTAGACGTGCCGGCGGTAAACGTACCGTTATTGGTCAGAACGGTGGTCGTAGCGCCCGCATTGGCGAGCGTCAGCGTGTACCCGCCAGCGGCCAAATCAATCGTATCTGCGGAACCGGCCGTGCCATCAATGGTCAGTGTATCCACGGTCATCGATGAAGCGAGCGTCAGTTTGTTATTCGCCTCCGTCGCACTCGTTTTATTGATCGTAATTGCTCCAATATTGACTGGAGTCGCATTGGAATCGGTATAGGTTTTGGCCGCTGTCCCATCAAACGTCCAAGTGCCGGAGCCTTTCGTGAAGCTTCCGCCGGAAGCAAGGCTCACGGCGCCAGCGGTATTCAAATTGGCACTCGTAGTCGTCAGAGCGCCCGTCGCGCCGATCGTAAGCGTCCCTTCCAGATCGAGCGCGTTACCGCCCAGGGCGACGGTTCCATCGGTAATGGTGAGCGCGCCATTCACATCAAAAGTAGCAGCCGGTGCCGTAAAGGTAGGAGTTCCTGATGCCGCATCGAACTCGACATTGTTATAGGGATTGAGATTTTTAATGGTGATGCTTGAGCCGCTGACAAATTTTGTCAGGCCGTTGCTGCCATCGTTGGTCAAGCTCACGGTTGTCTCATTGCCGTTCAAAATCAGTGTTCCCGAATTCGAATAAGTACTTGAAACGGTCAGGTTCTGCCCTGAAATGGTAAGCACCGCTCCCGTCTGAATCGTCAGGTTGGTGACAGTAATCGCTTCGTCAGCCACTGGATCGTTCGACGTATCGGGTATGGTGGCCGTACTGTCTGAGGCGGGCTTGAGTCCAACATCCCAGTTATTCGCCGTACTCCAAACCGTGCTCTCCGAACCATCCCACGTGTAGGTGACCGCGGCACCGCAACTCCAGTTCACGGTACTGACGCAATTGCCTGCTGCGGTATTCGATGGAATCATGTTGAGACCCGTCGCCGAATCAACACGGGTCACCGTGAGGTAATCTAAGCTTTGAACGCCGTTTGTCTCAAGATCGAAATCCACGGTGTTGGTGCCATGATCACTTTGCAGGACTAATCGGTTCGTGGAGTTTCCCTTCAGCGTCATTGAATTTTGAACGGTTACCGTATCCGTATCGTCCACAGAAATCGTCGCCGCATTGGTATTGGCCGATGCGTTATAGGTAAAGTTATAAAGCGACAGCGTCCCAAGAGTGTCAAGGCCATTGACATCGATCGTAATGGTTCCAGAAGCATTATCGCGGTCAAAGGTAACCGTACCCGTCCCTTTGGTAAAGGTTCCGCTCACTGAAAAACTCGCGCCGGCAAAAGTCATGCTGCCGCTTGAGAATGAAAGCGTCCCTGCCGAAGCAACGGAAAGGTTCCCGTTCACATCCAACGTTTTCGTTGTCATCGCCAAAGTACCGTCCGTAATCGTGAGTACACCGCCCACGGCCAAACTCGCGCCGGAAGGCGAAAAGGTCACGCTTCCGCCGGATCCGGAATCATCCAACGTCAGGTTATTGTACGTCTCACTTGCTACGGTTGTGGCTACCGCCGAGCCAGGCGCATAGGTGACGGTTGAAGTCGTCGTGGTAAATGTTCCGCCTGCATTCTTGGTCAAAACCGTACCGGTTCCAATCAGCGTAAGCGTGTCACCTGTAATATCGTACGTGTCGTCAGCACCAATGGTAATAGAAGTTGCTTTCACACCGGTCGAGGTGGAAATGGTTTTTGTCGTTCCATCAATGGTAACAGCGCCAAGGTCTTGGCCGGAAGTTGAATCAGACCACGTGGAAGATGCGCTCCCATCAAACGTCGTAGCACCAGATCCTTTGGTAACAGCGCCGGCCGCCGCAATGCTCAGATTCCCTCCGATGTTCAAAGTCGTATTGACCTGAAGTTCGCCGTCCGTGACGGTCAGGATTCCATCGATATCAAGCGCACCGCTTACGACAATGTCATCAGCCGTCGCAGTTCCATTTGTATTATTAATGGTAACATTATTGAAAGCTTTGGCATTTGTCGTGACGGTCTGATCGGCAGTACTTCCATCAAAGATAACCGTGGAGCCCGTTGTCGTAAACGTTGAACCCGAGGCCGTCGTCCAATTTCCTTCCACGGTGATCGTAGAATTGGTATCCCCTGATTCACTCCCCGTACCCCCATCTAATGTACCGTTTACCGTGATTCCGCCCGTTCCGATATCTAACTCATATCCATCCAGATCTGCCGTATCCGCAGTGTCAACGGTCACGGTAGTTGCTTTGATATCAGATCCCAGTGTAATGGTAGCCGCCAGAGCCGATGCGCTCAAAGCGAAGAGTGAAAAGACGAAAAAAATCGGGACGAAAAATAAAATACGCTTATTATGCATGACACCTCTCCGGTTTTTTGAAGTGCTTGATGGAAACGTCAACTTTAATTCCCTTCGTGTGCTCATCATCCTACTCGGAAGTTTACCATCTGATTAATTTCATTTGCAAGTGATCGGAGCAAAAAAATAGAACTGATTCTCACACCGAAGAAAAACCTTGGTATTTTTTCGGCAAGAAGACAAAGTTACTTAATCCCTTAAATAACTGTGCTGATTCCACTTCTTTCTGAAGGCTTCCCGCGCACGGCTGAGGCGGCTCATCACCGTCCCTAAAGAACACTTGAGCAGCTCACTTACCTCGGCATAGGAAAGACATTCCACATCGCGCAAAATAAGAATTTGAGCCTGATCTTTCGAAAGACGAGCCAGCGTTGACCTGATTTGGCTGCGGAGCTCATCTTGTTCTAGTGTTTCAAGCGGATTGGGCCGCGAAGTTGCCACTTCGGATGGCAAGGTTTGATCTTGCAAGTGAGCCGTTGCTTCGTTGGGTGAATCGAAAAGCCTGCGTTCGCGCGTCGCTTTCCGCAAGCGGTTATAACCAAGATTCAGGGCGATCCGATAAAGCCATGTTCCAAATTGAGCTTTCCTCTTGAATTTTTTGAGCGAGCGGTAGGATTCGGCAAAAGCGTCCGCCGCAAGTTCTTCGGCCGCCTGTGCATCACCGAGCAGGCGAAAGCACAGCGAAAGAATTTTTTGCTGATTCTGACGTACGAGTTCTTCGAAGGCGTGCTTGTCCCCAGATTGAGCTTTGAGGACGAGCTCATCTTCTTCTGGACCTTCCTGCCGAGTGAGAGATTTGATTTGTTCCTTCATCGAAACCGTTTTTTCCTTTTGTTCATCCGACCGAGAGCTCTGATCACAATCCTTGTTGTAACT
>JACQQP010000003.1 GCA_016206945.1 Candidatus Omnitrophota bacterium
GAAAATCAAAGCCCATGGGAAATTGTCCAAAAAGCATTTCCAGATTTGGATCGGAATGTGCTAAACTTACCGCCGATTCATCTGGATCCATTGACCAGTTATTTCATAGGAAGTGGATACCATCTACCCAAATTTCCCACTGGGAGAAAAAACTTGGAAATGACTACTTTAAATAGATAAATCTAGTGACAATAGACTTATTGACTGTTTTTTACTGGGTTTTGTGAAAACCGAGGTCAAAAATAAGGCACGACGGGTTAGAGAACTCTTTAAGGGATAAGGAGAAGGATTTTCAAAGATTAAGAGAAACCTAGAATTTCCCGCTCAGGCGCGTAAAAAATCCGTGGGCGCTGAAATCGTTGGGGGAACGGAGATCGTCGTCGAAATCGGTGAAATTATAGCCAATTCCAAAGCGAATGTAATCCGCGATTTCCCGATCGATTTCAACCAGAACTCCATGCTTCAATGCATCCAAAAGTTCAAGATCCCAAAGCATACGGTATTCAATAGCCAAATCCCACTTTCTCACGATATGAAAATTGAAACGATTCACCCAGAGAAAATTCCCGATATAAAAGGCGTCTCCCTCTGCCTCGATGGAAGTCCTTCGATAGGCCACCTTTTCAACCCATCCCAGTAAAGGTGGCAGAACCTCATAACCAAACTCCAGCCCGAAAATATGAGACGATTGTCCTACCTCAATCCCGAAAATATCGGGCGTATCGAACTGAGCCTCCGCGCCCACCTCATCCAGCCAAGTATAGCGAGTCAGCACATTTAAACGGTTGTGATGAACAGGCCGATAAGCCACGCCCATATTGAGTTCCGTAAAGGAAGCTTCGCTATGAAGCGCTCGAGCGCTCACACGGTTTGTGTCTCCTCGATCGAAGCGCGCAGAAAAACTGTAATCTGGATTGATCTTCCAATCAACCGTATCACGGAAAAGCCAATGAACCCGATCATCGCTTGGGCCGTCAAAGCGAAGTTCATAACGGCTGATCACTTTTAAAAATTCGCGGTCGAGATAGCTAATCTCAAGCGCGCCTGCATTCCGGTGCGCGTTTACTTCATTAATATCGTAAACATGACTTCGTTCAAAACTCACTGCCGTTCCCCATTTATCGGTCAGTTTCGTATCATAACCCATAATGTTGGCCATCCGTTCGCCCGTTCGGTAACTTGAAAGTTCGCGCTCACTATAGAAACGGCTTTTTGCATTCACTTGGCTCGAACTTCCAATGGTGGTACTCATGGTACGGCTTCCATCTAGAGCCGGACCCGTGCGTAAATTGGTATAAACATGCGCCGTCTCTGAGGTCTGGACATCAAAACCAAGCTGTGTTGAATCGCCGATGGTGCCCGCCATCTGCTCGACGCGAACCGTGCCCTTACCTTTCAAAACTTTCGCTTCAACTCCGCCGCCAAACTGGTGGTTGGGTTCATTCGTTCCGCCCCACGTGGATTGAACTTTGCCATAAGGCATGAGATCCGGATAAACGCGATATCCCGCCTTCACGGCAGCTGCATTTTTAAATTGAACATCATCTAAGGCAGTGGTCAGGCTGCGCTCCCTATCATCGTAAAGCGCAACATCTTGGTTTCGATATTCCGTAACGGCCAGATAACGATCGTAATCCATTTTTAGCTGTGCGGTATGAACCTTGCTTTCCTTAGGACTGGTGACGAAAACGTCAGCCTTGTTTTCTGGATCCGTTGCTTTCTGACGATCAAAGCGGTAACTTAATTGGACGGGCTCGCCCACTTTTTGCCTCAGTTCGATTCCTGCCTTACGAGTTCCCGCTTGACGAATCAAATCGGCATTGGCAAAACCTGCATTAATTTGCTGAGCGTAACCAGAAATTTCAGTACCCGTTTTGGCTTTCGTCTCGGCTTTGATCAAATAAGCGTCGTCGAAAAGTTGCGTCGCCTTTTTAATCACCGTATTCCCTGTCGGTATATCCGTAAAGGTAATGCCACCATTATAAGAAACGGCGTTCCTCTGAGTCCGTTCTTGTGTCCGCGCGTATTCCGCAACTACTTTCGTATTGCGGCCGAATTTACTGGTGAGATCGATACCGCGCAGATCATAATCGCGCCCATCGCGCCGCTCTTCAAGAGCCGTCCCGCCCACTCGGAAATGATCGCCCATGTGCATAAACCCGCGAACTCCATTATTGCGATCGGAGACGAAACCTTGGGGATCAAATTCATAATCCACAATCAAATACGTTTCACTCCCATTCAAAATATCATTTGAAATAATGGTGTCGCTGAAACTGACCGCCGATAGGGGCTTCCTCAATATAATGCGCCCGCCGGAATAATCAATTTCATAATCGGTTCCAAAGACAAGATCGCGGCTGTAAACCGTAACGCCTTGAATTTTATCTCGGACTTCAATCCTTGCTTTCTCACTTCCCTGAATCACATTCTTGTTCCGGAGGTAAAAAAGCGAACCGCCCGTTCCTTGAAATTCATTGTGATCGGCCAGTTGATCGCTATCCGCGGTATAGACAACGAATCCTCTTTTGGCATCGCCATAACGCGTGGCGGAAAGGGTTTCGTATTTGATTTTAAGTCCCGAAAAGGTACGGTTGTGGGTGGCCAGCTCCGTATCCGTAAAATTCGTATGAAAACTTCCCCATTTCAAAGAACCTTTATCCGCTTCCACCAAAATATAAAACCGCTGCTTCGTATTAAAAGCGTCATAATTAATTTCAGAACCGTCGCCATAAACGGGATAATAATGATCGGGATCCAGATTTCGAAATAGTTCTCCTCTCGGATCATCGGTATCGTAGCGGGAGGTCACCAAAAATTTTCCCTTGATCCTGCCTTTCAAGTAATAAGCGAGGCGGCCTTCCTCGTAAAAACCGTGGTGGAACTTCTTATCACGCCCTACCACTTCCTGATTCCCATCCGTAATGACATTGGCGCCAAATTCTTGTTCCCCCAAAGCTACCATAAAGAAGTAGCTATCCTTGACCACCACTTCCTCCTGATGGGACACCGAATTTCCTTCCGGATCTGTCGTGGTAATTTGAACGGCCTGCCTGCCAGGCTGGGTGTAAAGTTCTTTTTGAAAGGTTCCGTCCAAATTGACCGTGACGGGCTCGCCATTCACCGTAATGGTATTCCACGGCACAGTGGTACCACGCACTTCGAGGGTCGGCTTTCCGGCAATTGGAATACTCCGCTTGCCGTCTCGCTCAATGGTCATATTCCCAACCGCGGGAACGTCAATCTTAGGTTCATCAGGAATGCCTTTATCCAGTTTGCTCACCACGCGAAAATATCGAAGGCTCGTCCAATCTTCGCGCCCCTCCCGATCGCGCACAATCAAACGATAGGAATAAACCCCGGATTGAATCGGCTCGCGGCTTTTCGTTTTTCCCGTCCACGGTGCCTCCTTAGGCGGTGAGCCCAAACCATAGCCTGTCCAAACTTCATCTCCAAACTCATCTCTCACCTCAATCCGCCAGCCGTTGATGAGCTCGGCATAATTGGTTTTAACCATAAAAATGGGATCTTTCTCAAAATAACCGAGCCCCATGCGAAGCACGTCAGGCTCCATCGCGATAGAGAGCTCCGGCACTGAAACATCAGTTCCTTGCGTAATTAGGACATTCAATTGATCTCGATATTGCTTTGGAATCTGCGGCTCGGGAAGCTTCGCGGCAAAGTTCACAACGTTAAGCATCCCTTCCGTCGTCTTCACAAGAACCGATTCCTCCGTCACAAACTTCGTCTGCTGCGGGAGCGTGTGCCCATCGATTTTCACGAGATGACGGCCAGGCTTCACGGCGGGAATGTGATAGCGTCCATGCGGATCCGTAACGACCACGATGCCTTCCTCAGTCGCAAGCTTGACACCAGGAACCCCGTGTTCTCCTTCATCCTGCACCGCGTTTTCATTCTGATCGTCAAAGACTTTCCCAACGATGGTTCCTTCATCAAACAGCGGATCGGCTACAATGGTTAAAATAAGCGACCTTGTTGCGGATCGAATGACACCATTTGTTTGCCGAACAAAGAAAGATACTTCATATTTTTTTCCAATCTGAACCATTTGCGAAGCCACCAAAAGGAATCCTAATTTTTTATTTTCTCCAGATCCTATACTGCCCAAGGTAAATATTCTCGACCCTTGGCGGGAATTAATGGGAACGCCATCGAGACGAGACGCTGAATCAATGAACGTGAAGCCTTCGGGAACTTCTGCGACCAGTTCGAGCGTATTCAAGTTGATCGCAGAAATATTCTTGATCCGAGCACTGATATAAGTAGCGCCTCCTTTTGTTACATTCGGCTTTGAAGCAGATGCGTCCATCACGATTGGAAATTTCGAAATCGTACCAACGGCCTGATCGAATTGAGCATCGGTGGTTTCACCGGCAACCACATCTCCTTGGAGCCGTATCGTAAATACAATCCGTTCCGTACCTGCTGGGGCGGTACCATTTACGGTTGCTTGCGTAAAGTTTGCTGTCAATGCTAAGTCAAGTGAATTGACAGCATCTCCTATTTGAGTTCCGTTTGCATCTCGGAACTCAATTTGAATTTGCGCAAACGTCGCACCATCTTGATCTCCTCCAGGATACCGATAGAAAACACTAAACGTAGCAAAAGTGCCCTCCCCAATTCCGCCTGTAATTTCGCCGCTTCTTACCGTTTGAAAAGTAAACGCTCCAGCAGTGCCAGCGGTAAGCTGTGCCTCACTAAGTTGCAAAACTCTCGAACCATCCGGAGCTCCAGCAGTTGTGGGGGTACTGATCCCGCGATTTGGAGTGTTGTCCCAATTTCCGCGGAAGACGCCTGTATTTGCAGTGTTAATGAGATTAGATTCTCCAAGAGCATCTTCAAAACTTGCGTTGCCAAGGACATTCGTAAGATTAGGTTCGACAAGTGCGGAAGCAGGCGGAGGTTGAATAGAAAAGAAAATGAGGCTCACAACCATCGTCATTGTGAGACAGCGTTCCAAAAAAGCTCGACGCAATCCGACGCTTTGTGTCATCCCCGAATGCTTTAACGCTCGCGCCGATGCGCGGAGCACTTTTCGGGAGAAACTTGACGTTCCTCTCCGAAAGTGTCGGGGATCCATAAACTCGTAGATTCCCGCCGATCCGACCGATCGGTGCCAGATGACAAAGCGGCCGACCGCCGCTTGACCGACTGGCGCTAAAAACGTGCGGGAATGACAGGAAGTTGTTTCGCCCGCAATGACGGTGCAATTGTTATTTGTCTTCATCAATACCGTTTAAACGACACGTTGACGCCGACGCGC
>JACQQP010000023.1 GCA_016206945.1 Candidatus Omnitrophota bacterium
AACAGAGTAAGTTACCTACGAGGAGCCATTGAGAGCGTATTGGCTCAGATTATGAAGGCTCAGGTATGGATTTTTAGAAATTGGCACACATTTTTTTACGGGTGATTCTTGTGATTCTGTCGCACTCTCACAAATTTATCATGTTCTCCGTGCAAAAGACGGGTTCCGAGTCTATGGAGGAGGTCTTAAAAAAGTATGCCGCGGAGTACAACGTCCCATTCAACTGGTGGAAGTGGTCTTACTCTTCTTGGGAAAACAAGCACGTTACCACAAGAGCCTTCCGAAAGATGATTCCAGGTGAAGAATGGGCGAGCTATTTCAAATTCTGCTTTGTCAGGAATCCTTGGGACCGGGTGGTCTCCAATTTCCATTGGCAAAAATCCAAGGGCAGATGGCAGGACTCGACGCTTAAAGACATCATCCTAAAAACGGATTTTCGACAGTTAATGGATCAACGACTCTACGTCTACGATGTCTTTGGGAACAAGATCGTTGACTTTGTCGGTCGATTTGAAAATCTACAGGAAGATTTTAATCAAGTGTGCGACAGGATTGGTATTGAGCGGCAAGTATTGCCTCATCACCACAAGTCATCGGCAAGAAAGCTCTACTGGGAATATTACAATGAGGAGACCAAAGAATTAGTCGCGAAACGATACGCGAAAGATATTGGGTATTTCAGTTATCAATTCGGCGTGCCAGAAAGAATCCTCTTAGGAGACGTACAGAAATGAACTATTGGCAAGATCTGAAGTATTGGTACCATCACAGCCGTTACCTGAAGGCCCTGAAGGTATGCTTCGCCTCGCTCTATCTCAGGTGGCAGGTAAGAAAAAGCATCGAAGTTATCTCGGGTGATGCGGATTTCATCTACGGTCCCGATGAATTGATCGTTCTCACCCTTCTTAAGAACGCCGAGCTTCATATCAAATCGTTCCTCAATCACTACTTGTCATTGGGCGTCAAGAAGATCGTCCTTTTGGATAATGGCTCGACGGATCGCACGATCGAGCTTGCCAGTTCGTATCCGAATGTCGTTATCCTTTCCTCCGAACTTCCTTTTAAGACATACCAGATTCTGCTTAGGCAATATCTCATCCATCGATTTTGCAAGAACCGGTGGTGTCTGTATGTAGATAGCGACGAGCTCTTTGACTATCCGTACTCAGAACATCTCTCCATTTCAAAATTACTGGATTACCTCAACGTGCAGGGTTATACAGCCGTGGTAGCGCAAATGTTGGATATGTTTTCCGATCGGCCGATATCGCAAAATCATGACAGCCCCGAAGACAGCCTGAAAGAGAAATATCCCTATTACGATATCTCGGCGGTTCACAAGAAGGATTACAAGGAAGAGAACGATAATTTTTCAAAGCGCTCTCTTTCTCATGTTAAGAATCGCATATCGAATCCCGCGATCAAATGGCATGTCCGTGGGATCCGCGGTGCGGTCTTTGGGCATCAGGACCTTTGGCTGACAAAACACCCTCTCTTTTTTTGTGGTGAAAAGATGCCGTTGATTCACCAACATTGGACGCGCGGTACCCGAATCGCGGATTTTTCCTGCGTCCTGTTCCACTATAAGTTTCTCAGTAATTTTTTTAATAGGACCTTAGATGCCATCCAGCAAGGACAGTATGGGACTTCTTCTTACGATTACCGTATGTATTATGGAATTTTAAAGGAAAGGCCCAATCTTGGTTTTCAAAAAGAATCTTCCAGTTTCTATAAAGACATGGATCAATTGGTCTCATCGGATTTTGTGGTTGTGTCCAAACAATATCAAGACTACGTGGGGGGCACCTCATGATACCTCCTCATTTTCTTGGCATCGGAGCCCAGAAGGCCGGCACAACTTGGCTCTACCATGTGCTGCGCGCCCATCCGGACATATGGCTGCCGCCAGTCAAGGAGCTGCACTATTTCGACCAAAATCTCAAGGTGCCTAAGACGTTCCGGCAACGGCTCATTGGACGCCAATCCGACAATCGGCGATGGCGCCGACATCTGGAACTCCAAAGCCAGAGGGTTGTATCGGCCTTGGTGTTCCTGGGAAGTGGCGGGCGCGTATTTTGGGGGCGTGGCCAACGGGAACTTGACAACGATTGGTGGCGGGCGTATCTGACCCAGCTTCGACGATATCCCGCACAGTTTGCCGCGGATCTTGTCTGGAGCTTCAACTATTTCTGCCGACGTCCCACCGATGCCTGGTACACGCGCCTCTTTGAGCCGGGACGCGGAAAAGTTACCGGAGACATCACCCCAGCCTATGCGGTGCTGAGCGAGACGCACGTGGCCCGTGTGCGGGCCATGCTCCCACACGCGAAGATCATCTTCATCATGCGCAATCCCATTGAACGTACTTGGTCAGCGGCCCGCATGCTGTGGAGGAATGGGACCTACGATATCGATAACGAAGCCCATCTCATGGGTTATGCCAGGCTCGAACCTGTGGTGTTGCGCTCCAACTATTTCAGGACTCTGGCCATTTGGGAGCGGTACTATCCCAAGACGCAGATCTTCCTAGCGTTTACCGAAGAGTTACGCGACTCGCCGGAGGATCTCCTGCTAAAGATTTACCGCTTTCTCGGGGTTGAGGCATCGACCCGGCACATCCCTTCTTACGCCAAGCGGCAGGTGAATACCGGTGCGTCGCGTGAAATCCCCAAATGCTTCGCGCGCGAACTGGCCCGGCAATATTACTCTCAGCTGAAAGCTCTAAATGCCCGATTCGGAGGAAGCTACACTACCGAATGGCTGCGATCGGCTGAAATGATTCTGAATAGCGAGGATCGACCGTGAAGATCGTGTTACGGTCAGAAGTCGACAAATGAAAATATTGATTATCGTGGACCGCTTTCCGAAACTGTCGGAAACTTTCATTCTCAACCAAATCCCCAAGCTCCTGGAACAGAACCATGAGCTAAGTATCGTTTCCTACGACGGAGGTCCTCTGGATTCTCTTGAGCATGATGTGGCTCAACAAGTTCTTCTTAAGGTGCCTGTCATTCATTTCAAACCCACTCCGCAGAGCCGGACGATGCGCGGCTTTAAAAAAATGAGGACTTTGATTGCAAATCGTCTTTACCAGTCTGGCCGCAGACGGATTATTTCAGAAATTTTAAAATACCCGAGCGAACTCTTAACGAGGGGGCTTCTCTATGAAGCCAATCCGTTTGTTGGAGGAAACCACTTTGACATCATCTATGCTCACTTCGGGAAAAATGGGATTCGAGGCATGCTGATGCGGAAACTTTATGGCTTGAGGGCAAAGTTAGTGACTGTTTTTCATGGGTATGATGTGTCTCAGTTTATTCAAAAACATGGGCGCGATATCTATGCTGATTTATTTGAATCCGGAGACTTCTTTTTGCCTGTCAGCGAATATTTCAAGAAGCGGTTGGTAGGTTTTGGCTGTCCTGAAGAAAAAATCAAAGTCCATCATACGGGGATTGATTGTGAGAAATTCAAACCGTCGCCCAGTCGCCCGAATCATAGCACTTCACGGCGGCTCCTGAGTATCGGCAGGCTGGTTGAGAAAAAGGGATTTGAATACGGGATCCGCGCTTTTGCAAGGTTGCAGGAAAAATACAATGATCTTGAATACCACATCGTTGGCGATGGTCCTTTGTGGGATTCTAATCAGTTATTGATTAAAGAATTGGGACTCTACAATTCAGTGAAGATGCACGGTGCCAAAACGGACCGTGACATTGTTGAAATGCTTCACAGTTCGGATATTCTTCTTGCACCCAGTGTAACGGCGGAAAATGGAGATCAAGAGGGGATTCCTGGAAGTTTGATGCAAGCCATGGCCTGCGGATTGCCCGTGGTCAGCACACTGCACAGCGGGATCCCGGAACTTGTCGAAGATGGCGTGTCGGGATTTCTGGCGCCGGAAAGAAATGCAGAAGTGCTTGCAGAGAAACTGGAGTATTTATTGGAACATCCGGAGCTTTGGGAACCCATGGGAAAGGCGGGGCGTTTGAGGGTAGCGCAAGATTTTGAGATCAATAAGCAGGTGGCTGGGATTCTTCGGATGTTTTCTGCGGCGCAAGCGTGTTCCTCCTCATGCTCAGGAGTTGTGGCATGAGCGCTCTCAAACGTAATGAGGCGATGGGAATTCTAGAAGCCTGTCGGGTCTTGAAGGTGTTTGCACCCGTTATGCAGCTCAAACCCGTTTACTTTGTTGTTGCCGTATTAAGTTCTTTTTTGATTGCTCTTTTCGAGGGAGTCAGCGTGGGACTTCTTGCCCCGCTCATGAGGGGAATTATTGACAAGAATTTTGACTTCCTAAAGGGTCAAAGTTTTTTCAAGCCTGTCCTGAATCAATTTCCCGAACTGCTTAATGCATCGAGTGAAATCCTGTTTCTGTGCGTGATCGCTGTGATTTTTCTGACCACACTGATCCAGAACATACTTTCTTACCTTTTTGGTCTTTACATCTCCTACCATGACGGTATTTACAAACACAACATTGAAAATTTTATCTTCGAGCGCTACCTCGCATTTGGGAAACTTTATTTTGACCGAGCCAGTAAGGGGCAAGTGCAGAAGGTCCTCGAACATTCGGCTCGAGTGGTGCACCTTGTTGAGGATCTGGTCCGTCTCTTGAGGCGTTTATTTACCGGCGCCGTTTACTTTGGCTTGATGGTTTATATCTCATGGCCACTTACGCTCTTTTCTCTGTTGACGTATCCAGCCCTCGATTTTTCGGTGAAGTGGCTTATCCAGAAGGTTCGGACGGCCTCGCGGCTTCAGACTGAACTCGGTCTCAAATTGAGCCGCGAACTTTACAACATCCTAAGTTGCCTGACTCTGGTGAAGGCTTACAGCCGAGAGGAAGAAACGCGCAAGAAATACCGTATGATCACCGAAAAGGAGCGCAAACTTACTTATGGTATCGCTAAAAAGTCGAGGCTTGTCGAACCCATTCAGGAGATGGTGACGCTTGTTGCAATTCTTCTCATGATGTGTGTCGTTGCATTCTTCTTCATCAACGAGCCCGGCAGCAATGTTGCCCAATACCTTCTCTTTCTTATCCTCGCCAAAAAAACTATTCCTCACTTTTCAGCCTTTAATGAAGCGCGAACAAGAATTGCCTTGATGCGTCCTCGGATTGACAAAGTCCTCCAACTTTTGACGAACGACGACAAGGCCATCGTTCCGGATGGCACAATGGTACTTGCGGATTTTAAAGGGGCTTTCGAGTTTCGAAATGTCACATTCGGCTACAATCCACAGATACCTGTCCTGAAAAACCTCTCTTTCAAGATTCCGAGGGGTAAAATGACAGCCCTCATCGGGCCTACGGGAGCCGGCAAAACGACAATTGTCAATCTCCTCATGCGCTTTTACGACTGCCCTCGGGGCTCGATATTTGTCGACGGCATAGACATCCGTGAGTTCAGAGCTGAATCCCTGCGCCAGCACATTGCGTTGGTCAGTCAGCAAATCCTTCTTTTTAACGATACGCTCAGGGCCAACTTGACTTATGGACGAAACGGTAAAAACGGTGAAATAACGGATGAGAAACTCGAATTGGTTCTGAAGAAGGCGAGACTTGAAGCGTTTGTGAACCATCTTCCTGAAAGGTTCGACACCCTCATTGGCGACGGCGGGGTACGCCTCTCGGGCGGTGAACGGCAGCGCGTCTCAATCGCCCGAGCGCTTCTCAAAGAAACGGATATTCTGTTTCTTGATGAAGCAACGTCGGCACTGGACTCGCAAACCGAAGGCCTGATTCAGGAGGCGATCGAGGCTACGGTTCGGGGAAGGACAAGCCTTGTGATTGCACACAGGCTCTCGACGGTCAAACATGCGGATCAGGTCCTCGTGATCGAGGACGGTCAGCTTGTTGAGCAGGGTTCCCTGAAAGAACTTTTGGCAAGGAAAGGCGCTTTCTACCGCTATTGGGAGAGGCAACAGTTTTATTAAGCCGTGTGTAATGTAAACATACGAAAGCAGTTGGAGCAGAAATCAATTTTTGGTGGAGGTTGGGTACGTTAACCGAAATGCTGATGAGGAGGGGTAAAAACGATGCCGGCGGTTAGTGTGATCATGCCTACTTATAACAGAGTAAGTTACCTACGAGGAGCCATTGAGAGCGTATTGGCTCAGACCTTCAGGGATTGGGAGCTCGTTGTAGTGGTTGACGGTTCCAAGGATGGGTCTAAAGAGCTGGTTGAATCGTATGCCCGATCGGATGGCAGAGTTATTTGTATTTGGCAGGGGAACGCCGGTTATTCTGCGGCCAATAATAGGGGATTGCGCGAAGCTAAGGGTCTCTATATCGCGTTTCTGGATGATGATGATCGCTGGCTCCCTGAGAAGTTGGAACTTCAAGTCAATTTAATGAAATCTTCTCCTGAAGCAGGATTTTGTTATGGACGTTTTAGAGTTTTTCGCCAAACGGATCATGGATTGCGAGAAGGCAAACTTTTTCCGCAAAAGATGATCACAAAATTTGAGGAACTTTCCGACGCCTTTGTACCGCCCTCTGCGACGTTAATTCGCAAGTCGCTGATTGACGAAGTGGGCGGTTTTGATCCT
>JACQQP010000022.1 GCA_016206945.1 Candidatus Omnitrophota bacterium
TCTTGGGCTGGGAGTTTTTTTTTAGTGAGAGATATGAATCTTGTCTTGGATAATATATTTGTTTTTTTATTGATCTTTTCTTATTTCCGTGTTCCGAGTCAATATCAACATAAGGTTCTATTTCTGGGCATCCTTGGCGCCATCATCTTTCGCGGAATTTTTATTGCGGCAGGCTTGTCTTTAATTCATCGGTTCGATTGGTTGATTTATTTTTTTGGGGCACTGTTAGTTTGGACTGGCTTTAAAATGCTTATGGAAAAGGAAAGGAAAATTGATCCTGAGAAAAATCGCATCGTGCGGCTGTTTCGTAAGGTGATGCCGGTAACGATGCAGTATGAAGGAGACAAATTTTTGATCCGAAAGGGCGGAAGGTGGTTTGCCACTCCCTTATTGATCGTTTTAATTGTGGTGGAATCCACAGATATCGTTTTTGCTGTTGATTCGATTCCGGCTATTTTTGCGGTGACTTTGGATCCTTTTATCGTTTACACCTCCAATATTTTTGCGATCTTGGGTTTACGGGCCCTCTATTTTACACTTGCGGGGTTGATCGAGCGTTTTCATTTATTAAGTTATGGATTGTCGGTCATTCTTATTTTTGTGGGCATAAAGATGTTGATTTCAGATTTCTTTCATTTACCCATTGGTGTGGCGCTCGGTTTTATTGCAAGCGCTTTACTCGTTTCAATGATAACCTCCATTCTTTGGCCTCCAAAACCGCCAAAATAACCACACTGGTCTTTAAAGAGAATGGCCAGCTCAATGAGCTGGCCATTAAAATAAATGATAAGTTCATCTCTGCTACGCCTACGAGATTAGCTTACGGGTTCGGACTGCAGAGAATAGCCCGCTCAATTTCTCAAGTTCACCCACCTACCTACTTTTCCCGCATTCTATCGAATTTAGAATTAGGCGACCTGGGTTGCCTTACATGCCAGTTGGCGGTGCTTCAGCAGCAGTAGTCTCTTCGGCAGGTGCTGGAACTTCGAGGCGCTGAACGGACGTTGCCGTTAAGCTTTTCGTTGTCGCATCCTCTTCGGTATCCACCCAAATCTCATCGCCGACTGCCAAGCTCGCCAAGGAATCTACGCCAGAGTAGGTGGTTGTGTCTTTCACCCCAACCGTGACGTTTTCCTCAGCTCCTGTTTCAGGATTGACCTGGCCAACGGTGATGGTGCTGGCAGCAGAATCCACGCTGACCACTTTACCACCGACCGATTTCGCATAAGCGACCCCTTGAGAAAACGCCAGGGCAGCTACGAGCATCGAAATAATGAGTTGCTTCATTTTGTTTCACCTCCTTTCTATATTGTTTAAGACGTCAGGTCGATTTTCTTTATTCAAAATCAACCTAAAAAAAACGCCTCTTAACTTTAAGAAGTAACCTCCGCCTCAAGCGAACGCCACAACTCAAAATCAAAAGGCCTTTAAAGTGATTCCAACGTCAGGAGAGGCTCACCTTCCTGCTTCTCCTGCTACCCATCTTCCACCTTCACTATTGTGCTATCAAATGGCGGAAGATTCAGGATGTATCAGTCCTTTGGGAATATTCCGGGTTGCACCTCCAGATTAATGGTTCTAAATCAGAAAGTATAAGCCAGAGAAAATCAAAAATCAATACCGGTTTTTTCTGTGTGTCAACGCAATTTAGAAATGTCACCTTTTCTGCAATGGCTTTAATAAAACAGGAATTGCGGTACTTCCTAAGTGATTAAGATAAATGGAGTTATAGGATTCATGACACGTAAAGTCACTCTGGATCGGCTGATTTGCAAGGTAGCTTCCATTTTGAGTGGTCCGGTTGGATCTTGGGAATGTATGTGGTAGATTTTAAGGAGAATGGCTGCGAGGGTTCAAGGTCAAATTTCGAGAAGAGCGAGATGGAAAAAACCGTTAGGGTCTTATTAATCGAAGACGATTCGGATTATGCCGCGCTCATGGTAGCGAGATTGTCTCGAGACAAAAGCATCTCGTTCGACATCCAGCGCGCTGAAGGATTAGAGGAGGGATTGAAACGGATCGGCGCAAAAGATATCGACATCGTTTTATTGGATTTGAATTTGCCTGATAGTCATGGGTTAGACACATTGGTGCAATTCAAGGCCCAGGCTGCCAATATTCCAGTCCTTGTTTTGACAGGTTTAGATGACGAATCTATTGCGGTTGAAGCGGTTCGGAGAGGGGCACAGGATTACCTGCTTAAAGGGGAAGCAGATGGGAAGATGCTTCCACGTGTGATCCGTTATGCTTTAGAACGGCATCGAATGCAGGAAGAACTGAGAAATCTTGCCCTCGTTGATTTGCTTACAGGACTTTATAATCGAAGGGGTTTTTTTGCGTCTGCGGATCAACAAATCAAGTTAGCGATAAGGACCAAAAGGGAGTTCCTCCTGCTGCTTGCCGATTTGGATGGACTGAAGCAGATTAATGACGCCTTTGGTCACCCAGAAGGAGATCAAGCGCTGGTTCGGGTGGCAGAGATTTTGAAGATTACCTTTCGAGGTTCTGATATTTTAGCGCGCATCGGAGGAGATGAATTCGCCATTTTTGCAGTGGAGGCCGTTCGAGGCGGTGTCGAATCTTTGCTTGCACGTTTAAAGAAAGGCGTGGATAAACATAACTCCCAAGCGAACGGTCGCTATCGGATATCGTTGAGCGTTGGGTTTAGCCATTTTGACCCGTCGAATCCTTCTTCCTTAGATCAACTCATTGCCCAAGCCGATTCTGACTTATATCGTGACAAACAAACGAAAAGTAAGCCACAAAGGGCCTAGCACATGTTATCTCATCAAAATTTATCCGATCGTTTTCAGCTGTGTCTTTCTAAAGTATAACGGTAAGTCGCTAACGGATAGGCGAGACTTGGATAAATGAATTTAGAGTATGGTATACTTTCTCAGCAACTTTTGTTTTACATGAAAAGCGAAAAATCACCGAGAAGGGCGGTGTAGGAATGTCACGAAAGAAAAGCCCAGTTCGCATTCTTCTGATCGAGGATGATCCGAATTGTGTTTTGATTGTCAACGAGCATTTAAAAAAATGTCGAGAGAAAATTTCCGGGTTTTTTGAGATTGAGAAAGCAGAAAATCTTGCCCAAGGTTTGGAACGCTTAACTCAACGAAGATATGATATTGTCCTACTGGATCTTACCCTCCCTGATTCCAAAGGAATTGACACCTTGAACCAATTGCGGCCTCACACGAAGGGTATACCCGTTGTAATTCTAACTGGTATTGCTGATGAAGCCGTTGCTTTAGAGGCACTTGATCGAGGGGCTGCAGATTATCTGATTAAGAATGAAATGTCTCACAATTCACTGGGGAGAACCGTGCTCTTCGCAATTGAGCGGTTCCATGCTCGGAAAGAGCTTGAGTCATTAACCGGTGAGCTCAAGGCGAAAAATGAACTGTTAGAGCGATTTGCCGTTCTCGATCATTTGACAGAGGTTTTAAATCGACGCGGCTTGGAACAAACGCTTCATCGAGAAAGTCGTTGGTCGAGAAGAGCAAAATCAGAATTGATTGCCGCATTGATTAGTCTCGATAATTTTAAGCAGATTAATGGTTCGCTGGGCCACGTGGCAGGAGATGTCGTACTAAAGGAGATCGCGAGTCGCCTCAAAGCTTCTCTGCGCGTCAGTGACTATATCGGTCGAATTGGGGGGGATGAGTTTCTTGTTCTATTGCCTGAAACCCCCTTGACAGACGGAATTCGTGTGGCAGAGAAGCTGCGTCTTTCTATCTCCTCCTCACCTGTTTCTGTATCTAAAAATGAGGGCGTCCAGATCAAGGCGAGCATTGGTGTTTTGCCCGTTTCCATTACCACCTTTTCGCTCGAGGAACTTCTGACAAGTGCCTATAAGATTTTGGAGCGAAGCAAACGTTCCCGGAAAAATAAGGTTTTTGTTGGCAATCCTTCAGGAGAGGCTCAGGAAGTCCAGGGGGATTTTATCTCTAACTTAACTCAAAGACTTTCAAACGATGGGCAATTCTGGGCAGTTATGCAGCCCATTTGCCGCTTGATTAATATGGAGCCAGTGGGCTACGAATTCTTGACTCGCTCAACGAGCAAGGGTTTTGAGATGCCTGCCGACTTTTTCCGGGCCAGCTTGGAGGCGAACGCCTTGACTTTAGTCGATCAAATGTGTTTTAAGGTGTGTCTTAGTTCCGCTGCCTGTCTTCAGCCGGACCTCAAGCGGCACATCAATCTGTTTCCCTCCACGATGATCAATGTCCCAATCGAAGAACTTATAGAAGAAATTCGGTCGTTCCACGACAAAGGAATCTACTGTATCGAAATCAGCGAAGCACAGATTATTGGCGATCCTTCCTATTTGGTTACAGCGGTGAGGGGTTTGAAACAGCATGGAATTCTTGTTGCGATCGATGACGTGGGGTTCGGTCGGAGTTGTGTTGAAAGTCTGACCCTCCTCGAACCGGATATTGTTAAGATTGATCGAAAGGCAATCACGGGTGCTAAGGAAGATTTGAATCGCATCCGTTCCCTGGAACGGCTTTTGAGTATCGGGCGCTCTCTCGGTGCCGAGGTGATTGCTGAAGGAATTGAATCACGGAATGATTTAGAAGTCTTGATCGAACTTGGCGTCCGGTACGGCCAGGGTTATTTCATCGGAATGCCCGCCAAAGCTCCGAGCAGGCAAAAATCCTCGTTGTAAATTGTTTCGCCAACCTTCCTGTATTTTAGAATCAGTTCTTTCACTTCAGTTGGAAGGGCGCGTTTAAGACGCTCGCTTCTGCGAAGCCGGTGCTTCGCTACGGCCGAGTAGGGAACCTCGCCGAAGCCCGGAGGGAGAAGGCGCGTTTCAAAGTGACCACGGGTATTAACCTGTGGGGCCGCGTTTTCTTAAGCGAGCATACGAGTGGCCGCTTTTTTGACCTTACTCGCAGTCCGATTGTTTTCCTCAACGGAGTGATAGTCTTGCAATGAGCAAGTCCTGTTTTAGGATTTTTCCCTTAAAGAGCCCTTCAAAAACTGATATCATAACTGAGTGTCTTTCCATATTACAAAGGAAGGACAAGTTTTTCGGCGATCACCAACAGCAAAAACGGAAAATAACGCCAAAAGTTTGTATTTGCACCTTTGATCGACCCTTGTTCCGATAATGCGAAATTGTTCCGCTGGAGGACGCGCCAGGAGACCTTGCAGGTAGTGTTGGCGACCGCGCGAAAGGACTGAGGAAGCAAATAACCTATGCATCCGTGAAAACCACGATCCAACTTCTTCTATTACTCTCGTTTCTTAGCTTGAGCAGTGCGGAGGGATGGGCCGATGAGTTACGGTTCATCTCAGACACTGGCGTGCGGGTTGATCACGCGTCCAATCCAATTGCGGAGATAGATGAGGCCTCAGGACAAGTTCGGCTTATGGTGACACTCCAGCATCCTCACAGGCGAGTGGCGGTCGTTTCACAGGACGGATTCCATTTTGAGGTTGATCGGGCTATTGAATTGCGATCGATGCAAGGGCCGGTGGTGAAGTTATCCAATGGTAGGTTTCGTCGTTTCTTATATGATCCGCGCGCCGGACAACTGCGGAGTGAGTTTTCACGAGGCGGCATTCAGTTTTCGCAGGAACCGGGATCGCGCTATACGCCTCATCCCATGGACCATGGGACGTTTGGAGTTTATGATGTTTTTATGGATCGCGCGGGAGGTATCGTGCTTTTGTATGTGGGAGATCTCCATGGACTGAATAATATTCGGCGAGCTTACTCGAAGGATGAGGGAATGAATTTTCGATTTGAAAAGGCCGATGTTTTAGGGGACGCCAAATTCGGAGGTGCGGGTAGGAGTTTTGTTGATCACAAAGTGGTCCGTTTGCCGGGTGGTGAGTTGCGGCTTTTTGCCATGCGCGAAGGACGCGGGATTTATAGTTTCATCTCGGCAGACGAAGCGCATACGTTCCGTCAGGAACCGGGGGCACGGTTAGGACGAGAGGACTTCCGTGAATTCACAGTTATGTCCCTTCACGATCCTACGGTGATTCAACTCTCTGACGGGAGGTGGCGAATGTATGTTTGCGCGAGGCTTCCCTCGAATGGGCCGGAGCTCCATGAGGTTATTGTGAGTGCGACCACAAAATAAAAGGGGCTGTCGTAGTCCGAAAAGTTTGTATTTTCACCTTCGGCTGATCGTTGGTGTAAGCCTGTCCTGAGCGAGCGAAGGCCTTCGACGTTGCTCAGGCCGTAGTCCTGAGTGTAATCGAA
>JACQQP010000024.1 GCA_016206945.1 Candidatus Omnitrophota bacterium
ACAAAAGATGACTTATTTGGTCTCATCGTAGGCCAATGGATGACGGTGCATGCAGTCATCTTAAACAGCTTGCTGACGCATCTTGTCCTCATTGTTCTAAGAAAGGATAAATCGAAAGCGAATTTTCTCATTGTCAATTACGGGATCGCTCTCGTCCTTGGAGTGATCATTATGTCCACGAAGCTTTTCATTCAAGGAACGCCTCCAAAACTCGACTTCCCCGCTTATTCAGATGGGGGGCCTCTCTATCCTTTAGTCCCCGTCTATCTTTTTAGCAATGTCTTCTATGACATTTACTTAGTTTGCCAAGGGATGCAAAAAACGGAAGGGCATAGGAAAAACCAACTGGCCCTTTTTCTCCTTGCTTTCGGAATCGGCTATCTCGGAGGGACGCCGGGTATTTTGCTTGTGCTTGATATTCCCTTTAAGCCGGTTACGACGCCGCTTGTGATCCTCTATCCGACCCTTCTTACCTTCGCCATTGTAAAACATAGGTTCCTTGATATTAGAAAACTTGTGAAGAATACGCTGACCTTTTCGCTCCTATTCATCGCTCTTTTAGCTTCTGTCTCTCTCATTCTTTTTGTGCTGAAGGACTGGATGAGCCGCTGGATTGGTACAAGTGAATCAATCGCCCAGGGAATTTCGATCGCCCTTGCGATCGCTTGTTACGGGCCTTTAAAAAAAGGGCTTTCCAAGGTGACGGATCACCTCCTCTATCAAGATGTCCAGGATCCAGGGCTTGTGTTTAGGAAACTTTCAAAAGATATGATCCACTCGCGCGATGTAAGGTCGCTTGCGTCTCTCATTACCCAAAGAATCCGGGACACGCTCGCACTGGACCGGATCGGATTTTATGTACGGATGGGCCCTAATCCCCAATTCTTTGAGCTCGCCGCTTCCCATGGACGAGTAAGAAAGCGCCCCATCCACAAGTCAAAACCTCTCGTCCTTTACCTTGAACAAACAAAAGATCACCTCATAAGCGACCTTTCGCCGCGCAAGACACGGGTATATCTGAAGCGTAAATCTTTTTTTGCCTTAACATCGTTAAAAGAGATCAAAGATCATGCGACCGCTGAAGTCACGAAGCTTGGCGGTGTTGGGGCCTTTCCCGTTTTTACTGGAGAGCGTCTCGCCGCAATCCTCCTTGTGGGAAGGAAAAAATCAGACGCCGTGTGGGAAGAAAGCGACTTTAAAATCTTAAATAGCTTTACGCGCCATCTGTCACTTGCTTTAAGAAACGCCCTCTACCTAGAAAAAATCCGTCTCTCTCGCGAGGAGCTTTCAAAAAGAGAGCGCAATCAAGCGGCTGGCGCCCTTATTTCTGGGGTCAACCATGAGGCAAGAAACCCGCTTCAAGTGATGCTCCTTACACTTGAAACACTTCACTCAAAGCTTCACGACCCCTCCTTTTTATCCCTCCCACAGGATCGGATCCTGGAAGATGTGAGAAAAACAATGACCACGGTCTCAGAAGAGGACGAGCGCGTCAATAACATCATTGAGCACCTTTCAAGCCTCGCCCAAAGGAAACCCCTTAGGATTCATGAAGGCGTAAGACCCCTTGAGGTGGCCCAAAGGGTCCTTTCTGAACTGAGGCGCACAGAAGGGTTTCAAAAAATTAAGTTCAGGTTAGACGTGGAAAGGTCTCTTACGGTTCCCTGTGATGAGGATGCGCTTTCTGAAATCTTCGTAAACCTGATTCGGAACGCTGGACAAGCCATTGGGGATCAAGGCGAAATCATACTTCGGGCTTTTAAGGAGAGTGAAGAAATTTTGATCCAAGTCCAAGATAATGGCCAAGGAATCCCGCCGAAACTAATCCCAAAAATATTTAATCCTTTTTTTACGACGAAGAGAAAACAGGGCGCGGCCGGAACTGGAATGGGGCTTTTCATCGTAAAAGAGTACATGCAGGCGATGGGCGGCCGTGTGGAGGCCGAGTCCCTTGAAGGAAAAGGAGCTTGCTTTACGCTTCATTTCCCAACCCTTGAACCCTTGCTCCGGGAGGTCGCGTAAATGAATCCAGGAATCTTTCATCCTTATGTCGTGACGGGTTATTTGACGGCCTTCACCACCTTAGCCGTGGGGGTTTTCGTGTACCTTAAGAATAAAAGTTCTTCCCTCCACCGTGTTTTTCTGATTTATTCACTGACCATTGTCTGGTGGAGTTTTTTTACCGCCCTCCAAGGCATGCAAACGGATATCCGATGGGCCCTCGTTTGGGGAAGGCTCTGCCATGTGGGGGTCTTACTCATCCCGGCTTTCTTTTACTACTTTACGACGAAGATTACGGGAAGGAAAAATCCGATCCTCCTTAAGATTGGTTTTTTCATCTCTTTTATTTTGACGATCCCAATGCTTTTCACACCTTTTTTTATCCCAACGGAGCGCACGGATGCTGGGGTTAATTTTCTTCCCGCACCCGGACCTGGTTACATCGTCATTATTCTTTTCTTCTGTGCCTATGTCCTCTTAAGCCTCGCTGAACTATGGAAAGAGCGATCGAGATCAAGTGGTCCCAGAAAAAAGCATATGGACTATTTCTTCTGGGCCTCTCTTATTGGCTACGGCGTGGGGGTCGTTAATTTCTTCCCGGTCTATGGTTTCGTCTTCTTCCCCTATCCTTACTCGGCGGCTTGCGGAAGCATTTATTTCTTTGTTCTAGGTTATGCGATCATTAAACACAGGTTCCTTGATATTGAGCTCATCATTAAAAAAGGGATTGTCTTTACTTTTTTATTTCTTACGGTTTCAATCGCCGTTTCTCTTTTTGTCTTTACACTGGGACTTTTCCTTTCAAAAGCACCCGTTTCTTTTCTCTCAGGGCTTTCGATTGTACTCGCCATGTTTCTTTATGAGCCCTTAAAAAAGACGCTCACGCACCTTACCAACCGATTCCTTTTTCAAAAAAAGATCCCTTATACGTCCTTGATTCAAACCCTTACGGATAAGCTTGCCACAACTCAAGACACCCGCTCCCTTGCGGAAGAGACAGTCCAATTTCTTACGGGAGAACTTGGCATAGAATGGGTTGCCTTCTATTTGGCCGAACGAGAGGGACCCTCATTTAAACTCCGATCCTCCATGAACGCGAACGCTCCTTCGGGACTAAAGGCCTCGGACCCTTTGATCCAGATACTGCTAAGCCGGAAAACTCCGGTCTTAATCAGCCCCTTTGATACAGAAGATGGGCTTTCTTCTGAAATAAGATCTCGCCTCAGGCAAGAGCGTATGGAAGCACTCATCCCCATCTTCATCCAAGAGCAGCTTCAGGGCGTCCTTTGCCTTGGGAAAAAGAAATCGGATGAAGAATTTACGCGCGACGATGAACTCCTCTTTCAAACTCTTCAGGAAGAAGCGGAAATGTTTTTTCTTTCAAGGGAGCTCCTTAAAGAAGAGGTCCGCTCCCACCTTGAGCTTGGAGAGCGCATGAAGATGACCGCCGTCACCCAGCTTGCCCGCGGCGTACATCATCAGGTCAAAAACCCTCTTCATGCGATCTTGCTTCACGCCCAGGCCATTCTCCAGAAAGATCACGAGGGTGATTATAAACACATATGCACGGAGCGATTTCAAAAGCTCATCGGTACTCGGATTAACTTCATGATCGAACAAATCAAGCGGATTCAGCACTCACTGGGCACCTTTGCCCAATTCGCCCATCCCGCTGAGGATTTTGAGTTAAAACCTTTTTCTCTTGAGGCTGAGCTTCGGGCCTTTTTCACCGTGATGCGGGATGGGATGAAGCTTTATGGGATTGAGGTTCTCTGTCAGATCCCGGAAGAAACCCGTGTCCTTGCAAGTGAGGAAAGTCTTAAGGCGATTTTCTTTAACCTCTTTAATAATGCCTATGAAGCAATGGAAGGAAAGGGTAAACTTTTTATTGAAGCCTCTACTAATCACGAGTGGGTGGAACTTAAGATGCGGGATACAGGGCCCGGAATCCCTCAAGAGATTCTTCCTAATATCTTTGAACCTTTCTTTAGCACTAAGAAAAATACGGAAGCTATTGGCATCGGTCTTTCTACGGTAAAGCATTGCGTCAAGGAACTGGGTGGACTGATTGAAGTGAGCACACCCAAAGATGGAGGCGCTCAATTTACCGTAAAATTTAGAAAAGCAGAACTTGGAGCCAAAGCCCGTGCCGCATAAAATCTTAATCGTAGATGACGAGGTGGGAATCACAGAGGGTTTTAAGGAAGCCTTCGGCAGGTATTATGACATCTCAAGCTCAAATGACGGTGAAGAAGCCATTGATCTTATTAAAAAAAATCCGCCGGAATTACTTGTCCTAGATTGGCTTCTTCAAGGTGTCATTGAAGGGCGGGATATCCTTTCCTTAATGAAACAGGAATTTCCAAAGATCCCCGTATTTGTGCTGACCGCAAGCGAGCACTTCGTAAAGGAAATCAATTCACTGGGCGCAGATACCTGCCTTCTTAAACCCTGTTTTGAACCTCTCAAAAGAAAACTGCTAGAAACGCTTCCGCCGGAGCCGTGGGCTTATTGCAAAG
>JACQQP010000027.1 GCA_016206945.1 Candidatus Omnitrophota bacterium
GGCACTGCTTCGCTGTGTGGGGGAGGATTCCGCCAGAAAACGTGGCGGATACGCCCCGAATTTTGGCGGAAAAGGTGGGGGGTTAAAGTTTTTATGATATCACCCCCATCCCTACCTTCCCCCATCAAGGAGGAAGGAGATTTGCGGTGGCGCAAAGACGGTCAAACTGAGTCATTAGGAGCGTCATAATAAAGAAACCATGGATCTTGCAAAATTAAATCAATATCTTGCGGTCAGAGACACAATGGGCGGTTGGATTACGCCGGGAGCCGCTGAATTATTTGCTTGGGTGGATCGTTTACAAAAAGAGGAAGGTATCGTTGGGAATCTTTTTGAGATCGGAGTCCATCATGGGAAAACCTCCGTTTTGCTTGGCAACTTTGCAGATTCTACGAAGGAACGGATGGGCGTCTGCGATGTGTTTGGTTTGGCAGAGAAGAATATCACGGAGTCAGGTCATGGCGACCGGGAGATTTTTCTTAATAATTTTAAAAGTTATGTCGGCGATTGTAGTTTTTTACAGGTTTTTGAAAAACGATCTGCCGAATTAGTCCTTGACGAAATTGGAACAGGGTATCGTTTTTTCCATATCGATGGAGGCCATTCCGCAGGGGAGGTGTTTGGTGATCTCTGTTTGGCGGAATCTGCCTTGTCAGAGCGTGGGATTATTGCCGTGGATGATTATTTTAACGGAGCATGGCCGGGTGTTTCAGAAGGAGTTTGTCGCTTTATGTTCGAAAGACCGGCGAGACTTGCTCCGGTTGCGGTGGGATTTAACAAGGTCCTTTTCAGCAGGCCTTCGCAGCAGAAATGGTACGTCCAACAGCTCTCAGCCCCTGGCTGGGAACATTATTTCGATGGACTCGATCCAAGTACGAAATTAAGAGAATTTTTTGGGGTCGAAATCGCGGTCTATATTGCGAGTCCTAAAGTGCCCATCCTGGATCGAATTGGTTATAGGTTTAAGTCATTGGTAGGCAGGTTAAGAAATTTATGAAAACATTAAAGCAAAAAACAGTTTCAGGTTTTAAATGGCTTTTGGTGAACAAGATTGTACAGAGAGTCATTTCGGTTGTGACGTTTGCGATTTTGGCGCGCATCCTGGATCCGTCAACTTTTGGTCTGTTCGCGATGGCTTTTATCGCCATCGACGGGCTTAGCCTTTTTAAAACCTTCGGTTTGGATGGCGGAATAATCCAGAAGAAGGATTCTCCCGAAGCGGCAAGTCATACGGCTGCTGTTTTAATTTTGTCGATGAGCCTTGTGCTTTCCATCATTTGTTTTGCCGTGGCACCGCTCGTCGGCAAATTTTTCGATAATGCCGAGCTGGGCTCTATTGTAAAGGCTCTCGGAGCTGTTTTTGTCATCAGTGGTTTTGGAAGAATCCCTTCGGCCATTTTAACCCGGCACTTGCGTTTTCGTCTTATTTCCATCATCGATGTGATCAGTTCGGCGGTTAACTGCTTCTTTGCCGTTGCGTTTGCGATGGTATGGCCCACGGTATGGAGCCTGGTCGGAGCCTATTTCATTAAACACAGCGTGACCGCTGTACTCTCTTGGTATTTCTCTGGGTATCGGTTCAAGTGGCACTTCGAATTCAGACACGCTAAGGAACTTTTCGATTTTGGTAAATATCTCGTGGCAACAAACATCGTCTCCTATGTTGGAGGCAATGTCAGTAACGTGGTGATTGGGAAAATGATGGGCACCACCGCCGTTGGTTTTTTTACGCTGGCGGTAAATATCGGAAATTTCATCAACAGCCACTTCACCCACATTATTTCAAGAGTGATGTTTCCTGCTTATTCTCAAATTCAAGACGATCGCGAAACGGTACGCAAAGCGTACTTGAAAACCGTTAAGTTCATCACCATGTTTTCATTTCCTTTCAGCGTTTTGCTCATTACGCTCGCCGAGGAATTTGTACTTACTTTATATGGTGAGAAGTGGATTTCGATCGTCCCGCTTATTCGGTTACTCGGTTTTGCTCAGATGGTTGCACCGATTCTGCACACTTCATCAGCGCTGTACTGGGGATGCGGCCGATCGGATTACGATTTTCGCATGAACGTTTCCTATTTGCTGACGGAATTACCGCTCATGATTGTGCTCACGAAATTCTACGGCTTGGCGGGCACGGTCTGGGCGGGACTCATCATGACTTGGGGCTTCGCGCCCGTATGCTTCTTCTTAGTGCGCAGGCTGATCGGGGTTCAGTGGAGCGACCTGTTCCAGCAATTTTCATCAGCTTTGCTTTGCGCCGTCATGATGTTCCTTTCGATTTTTCTATTTAAAACAGCACTTAAGATTTATCCCTTATTTGGATCAGCAGAACTTGCGTCATTCATATTGCTTGTTTTACTCTCTGTGATCGGATTGATTACCTATGTTGTCACATTCTTCTTTCTCGATCGCAAAGCGACTTTGGAAGTCAAAAGTATGGTCTTTGAAATGGAAAGGGTTTAGCTCAATGGAAGGTAAGATTCCGATCATGATGTGTATCGATGTTGAGCCCGACGGGTTTTTCATCGATCGGACGAAGCCATTGCCATGGAAAGGCTATGAGGGAGCGTACCACTATTTTAGCGAGCTTCGCCCAAGGCTTGAAGCGCTGACAGATTCGCCTGTCCATTTTAATTGGTTCTATCGATTGGATCCTCAGGTAGCGGAAACGTATGGTTCGCCTGAGTGGCCGATTACGAATTATCCCAAGTTGGTTGAAGACTTTCTTAAAGCGGGCGATGAAATTAGCCTTCATTCTCATGCGTACCGTTGGGAAAAGAAAATCAATAATTGGATCGAAGATTTGGGAAACCAGAAGTGGGTGAATTATTGCGTTGAAATGGGGTTTGAAACTTACAAGCGGCTTTTCAACCGCATCTGCGAGTCCTTTCGATTTGGCGCGTATTGGATTAGTGCGGAGACGATTAACTTTGCGGAAGGCTTAGGCGCAAAGTTTGACTTAACGGTTGAGCCTGGGTTTCGCATGAGCAAAAGGTTTTTTCCAGGTGAATTGTATTCCGCTCCCTTACCCAATTATGACCACGTTCCTCAAGAACCATATCGCCCATCGAGAACGGATTTTTCGAGACCCGATCCTTCTCGTAAAGAGGGGATCTGGATTATTCCCATGAGTACGGGTTCCGTCGTTTACAAATTTGGAAATCTCGAAACCCTTTATAAAAAGCTGTTTGCTCCTAAGGAACTTGGTTCCAGACCGGTCACTTTAAATCTGGCACGTGGCATAAATGGCTTCCGCTCGGTGATGGAAAATCTTTTGGCGTCCCTCAATCGGCCTTATTTCGCTATGGTCGTGCGAAGTGACGTTTGTGGCGAATTCAATTCTGATCCTACCGACCAAGAGAATATGAGGAAAAATGTGGAATACATTATGAGTCATCCTTTGGGAAAAAGATTTATTTTTTCAACTCCACGAGAAGCGATGTCAATCATGGGTTATTTGAATGGAAAGCAGACAGAAAATGGCAACTCATAAAGTGGATTTGTTAATTGTGGGTGCGGGTCCCACCGGCCTCGGGGCAGCGTTGCGCCTTTTGGAGCTTGGGGAGACCAATTTTCTGGTTCTCGAAGCGGCGCAAGAGCCAGGAGGTCTTGCGTCTTCGGTGAAAGACCCCAAGGGTTTCACTTGGGATCTTGGCGGTCATGTTCAGTTTTCTCATTACGAGGTCTTCGATAGATATATGGATCTTGCGCTTGGCAAAGATGGTTGGCTACGCCATGTCAGGGAAAGTTGGATTTGGATGCGCGAGCGCTTTATTCCATATCCATTTCAATATAACTTGCATCGTTTGCCAAAGGAAGAGAAGTGGGCGTGTGTCCAAGGATTGTTGAAGGCGAGCCGCGATGGAAAGTGGCAGCCCAGAAATTTTAAGGAGTGGATTCTTCATACCTTTGGTGAGGGAGTCGCTGAGGCTTTTCTATTCCCTTACAACTTTAAAGTATGGGGGTATCCGCTTGAACGAATCGGGCAACAGTGGATGGGCGACCGAGTGGCCGTGCCACATATTGAAAAGGTGCTTGCTGGAATTTGCCTGGAGCAAGATCAGGCCTCATGGGGGCCCAATCATACGTTTCGATTTCCCAAGCATGGCGGAACAGGAGCCGTGTGGCGTTCCTTGGCAAAAAAATTGCCTGAAGAAAAACTGAAAGTAAGCAAACGGGTAGTCTCAGTAAACACAGAAAAGCGGGTTGTGGAACTCGACCGTGGGGAGACATACGAATATGAATCCCTGATTAGTTCCATGCCGCTGGATCGCCTTATCGAAATGAGTGATCGAACTGATTTGGCTCAGGAGGCGTCAAGATTGCTTTATTCGAGTATTCATATATTTGGAGTTGGACTGGAAGGAAAGACACCAGAACATCTGCGGACCAAATGCTGGATGTATTTCCCAGAAAATAATTGCCCATTTTATCGTGTCACTGTCTTCAGCAATTACAGTCCTTTCAATACGCCAAGACCGGGCGAGACCTGGTCTTTAATGGCAGAAGTCGCCCAAAGTCCCTACAAACCTGTCAATGTCGAGGCTATTTTTGATGAGGTGATTGAAGGGTTGGTGGCAACCAAGTTGATTCGGCCGGCGGATCAAATCATCAGCAGGTGGCATCGGTTTCTTCATCATGGTTATCCAACACCGTCGGTTGATCGTGATGAAATTCTCGAACGCGTGCTCCGAGAACTTGAGAAAGTGAACCTCTTCTCAAGAGGTCGTTTTGGCGCATGGAAGTATGAAGTCAGCAATCAGGATCATTCTTTTATGCAAGGGTGGGAATGTGTGGACCGGATTTTATCAGGTAACCGCGAAGCTTGTGAACCAACGCTCAATGTTCCATCGAAAGTGAACGCGGAATACAACAAACGGCAGGAGTTTATTCATCATGCTTAAGGAATTGATCAATTCAAACCTAAAGAAAATGGGATATAAGGTGGTCAGATTGAAAGCTTATTTGTCCGATTTTGACGATTTCCCATTTCCCGTGCGCGAAAATGAACAACGGTTCGACTACGAAAAGGCAATTCAGTTTTTAATAGCGCTTAACGTTGGACAAGAAGCTGCCATCCGGTTGGGAAGTATTCCAGAAAAATCGCTCCGCTATCTTGAAAGCACCTTTCGTGAATATCTAGGATCAGAAAAGCCTCTTATGGGTCTACACGTTGGAAATTTTGTGGGGATTTCACTCGTTTGGGCTGCCGACCGCTTTAAACGTATTCATCGGGATTCGGTTATGGTTAGCATCGATCCCAATATGAGTCACCGGGGCATTAGTTATCCTGCCAAAGCGGTCGAAAAACTCGCAAATTATTTCGGACTTCAAAAAAATATTATGTTTCTCTTAGGATATTCCGTCGAGAGAGCTTCTTGCGAAGCTTCTTGTCAGGGGGTGAGCTTTGAAAATACGTTGGCAAATCTCATTGTTCTGACCGAGGGCAAATATGATGTTGCCTTTATCGACGGCAATCATGAAGCAGCTTATGTTTCAAGGGAGCTTGACTCTATCTTTCGGTTATTGAAACCAAGCGGATTGGTGATTATGGACGACGTTGACGAATACTGGCAAGCCAAAACAGGTCTGAAAGATATCTATGACAAAGCGGATGAAGGAAAATTCGATAAGGAAGGAACAGATGGAAGGATAGGAGTTTTGCGAAAGAAGTAGAAATGAATATCGTTAAGCCATTAAAAAAAGTTGCTACGAAACTTGGATACGAAATAAGACAGATTGACTGGACTTATGACCCAAACAGTTCAATTTTGAGGCGCGATTTGTGTAGCCAGAACCGAGAAATTATGAAGCGTCATTTTCTACAAACAGAGGAGACGGTCATCCATCTGCGTAACAAGTACGAAAAACCCATCCTTGGAAAAATTGATGTACTCGATTTGCTTAAACGGTTAGGCGAATGCATTGACCCAAGTGATACGAAACTGGCCGGTGTCAGTCAGCTGGCCCATGTCTTGCAGGTTGCAGAAGCGATGGAAAACGACGGCGTTATCGATTCGGATTTATTGATCGCAGCCCTCATTCACGATTTAGGCAAAATTTTGCTCCTTACCGATGAAGCGCTGGAAAATATTGTTGGTATGAATTGTCCCATCGGCGAGTATGAAGAAGGAATCGGGTTTGATCACTGTTTTTTTCAATGGAACCATGACGAGTTTGCTTATTGGCGGCTCAAAGATTACTTGCCCGATCCTGTTTCATGGTTGATTCGCTATCACAGTATTTTGCTTCCGGAGAGCGCGCGCTATATGGATGAGCGTGACCGTCAATACTCGGAAAAATATTTGATTCCATTTCAGAAATATGATCAGGGAAGTAAATCTGTATTTCGAATTCCGAAAAAACGGATCGACGATTATAGGGGTTTGATTCATCAATATTTTCCGGAAGTCTTAACCTTTTAGGAAGGAGAGGAAGAATGCCAAAGGTGAGCGTCATTACTCCAACTCATAATCGATGTCGTCTTTTACCCAAGGCGATTGAGAGTGTTCGGGCGCAAACCTTTGGAGATTGGGAGTTATTGGTGATAGACGACGGTTCGGTAGATTCGACAGCGCAGGTCGTAGGGGATTGGGTGGGAAAGGACAGCAGGATTAAATACATTTATCAACGGAACGCAGGATGTGCGGCGGCTCGAAATAGAGGACTTCGCGAAGCGAAGGGTGAATACATTGCTTTCCTTGACGATGACGACGTCTTTTTGCCGACTAAATTGGAGATACAAGCACAGTTTCTCGACGAGCATTCTGACTATGGGTTTGTTTATTCTGACGTTGATTTGGTGGATCAGGAAGGGAGGTACTTAAGGCGAACGCCCGCGGTTCCTCAGAGAACATTTCTCGAAATCATCATGGGATTTGAACCGCCGCCAACTTCCCTATTGATACGAAGAGAATGTTTCGATCATGTGGGAAACTTCTATACCGAACTGAGGGGTACGGACGATTATGATATGTGGCTCAGAATTGCGACCGAATTTCAATTTGCTTATTTGCCGACACAGGTAGCTTTATATGTTTGGCATGGTCACAATCTCACGCGCAACCAGAAAAAGACGGTTGAAAACCTGGTGCTTATTTATAAGAGATTATTGAAACAGGATTTAGGTATGGCGGAACGGAAACAAATTGTTCGGGCGGTGATGCAGTTTACCTATTGGAATGCAGATCGAAAGTTAAGCGATCGCCAGTACAAAGAGGCCTTCTTTTATTATCAGATGGCACTTAAGTTTAGTCTTTTTGTTGGGAACTTGGTTCATTGGAGTCGGTTTTCGAATCCTGTTTATCGTTTTATTAAGCCTTATCTTGCTTTGCTTTATTGCGGGCTTCGAGCGCTCGCGGTGCTGAAATGAACCTATTATTTATTACTCCGTCGGTTCCTTATCCGCCGCACACGGGGGGACAGTTACGTTCGTGGCATTTACTGCGGTATTTGGCAACGAAAGGGAAGGTGACCTTAATCAGTATTGGTCGACCAGGGCAATATGAAACAGTTATGCCGGAATTGAAGCGATATTGTGCGAATGTCTTTTTGGCGGATCCGAAGAAATTTGAGTCTGCTAAGGAGGTAACGGGACTGACTTCAGTGAGAGTGCGGCTTCAAAAACTCCTGAGGCTTCAGCCGTGGCTTTTGGATCATTTTGTTGATCCCGAGATTCTTAAGCAAATTAAGTTGGCGAAGCCGGAGGAGCAGGACTTGATCGTGATTCGATTTGCGGGTATGAGTTACTATTTTCTAAATGAGAAAGAGTATCGAGGACTTTTCGGAAAAATGTTGGTGGACATTGATGACGTTAGCACCATTGTGCGAGAACGGGCACTGAAACAAATGGGGCCTGGTTACAGAAAAATGTGGAGCACATGCGACCTTATTTTGCTGAAACATTATTATCGCAAATTTAGAAACACGGCCGTCTGTTTCGTTTCGTCCGTAAGGGATGCTGATTACTTGGTCAAAAACCGAATGGCTCATAAAACCTTTGTGATCCCAAACGTCTTTGAGGTGAATGGCCGCAAACTGACATCGCCTCAAAACGTGCGCGATCCTGAAATCCTTTTTTGCGGTATGTTGAGCTATCCGCCGAATCAGGATGCGGTATCTTTTTTTGCGGACGCCGTTTTTCCCCGGATTCGCGAGGAAATTCCAAATGCGCACTTTACGATTGTAGGAATGCATGCGCCTGAAAAAATGGTTCGGCTTTGGAAGAGGCCGGGAATTACCGTGGCAGGATATGTGCCTTCCATGGAGCCTTACTATGAAAAAGCGGCTCTTGCAGCGGTTCCACTTTTAAATGGGGGCGGTACGCGAATTAAGATTCTTGAGGCGATGGCTTACGAGAGGCCGGTCGTTTCAACTTCAGTGGGTGCTGAAGGGCTTGAGGTTACGGAGGGAGAAAATATTTTGATAGCGGATCATCCAGAATTATTTGCTCGGAAATGTATCGCATTGATTCGAAATCCAGAAATGCGCCGGCAAATTGCCGCCAATGCATACCAATTGGTAAAGGAGAAATACGACGTCGGTGTTTTTCACAAATCAATGGATGACGTTTTTGAATACGTGGCAACGGGGAAGGAAAAGGAGGATCAAACGGCATGACCGCGAATTCAAATCTTCCCAAAGTGGCCATCGTTATTGTTCCTCGCGAGCGGTTTAGTCTTGTGAAGACGTGCGTGGAGCATATCTATGCGCATACACGCGAACCGTTTGAATTATTCGTGATCGATCCGAACAGCCCAAATTGGCTTTATGAGTGGCTTAAGAAGTGGGAGAGGAAAAATTCAAACATGCACGTGCTCAGATCGGAGCGTTTTCTTTATCCCTATGAAGCTAAGAATATGGTAGCGAAGCATCTGCGTGCGGAGATTGATTGGGTTGTGTTTTTGGATAACGACGTTAAGGTGAGCCCTCACTGGCTCACGTGGTTGTTGGATGCGGCCCGGGAAACAGGCGTACGAGCGCTTCATCCTCTTTACTTGATTGAACAAAAAGGAGGCGATCTTGGCATTCACATGGCAGACGGAATCATTAGAAAAGGCAAAAAGAATGGTCGCGATGTGATTCAACCCGTTATGAATTACGTGGGGATGAGTATTTCCAACGCGGCGAAGTTCCATCGCCAGGAAAGCGGCTTCGTAGAGTTTCACACCTTCATGATCCGGCGCGATTTGTTAGAGGAAATGGGTGAGTTTGAACCACTGACTTTGTCCGAAGATGTGCACTATAGTTTGCGCCTGAGAGAAAAAGGGGAACGCATCGTTTTTGAGCCGCGTTCTGTGGTGACCTACGTAGCCGGACCTCCCTTTGAAAAGTACGATCTCGCTTATTTTAGATTTAGATGGAAAAATTCAGTGGCCGAGGCTTCCATTGAAAGACTCAAACCGAGATGGCCTGCGGTGGATGGTTACTGGGATGGGAAGCTGGCGTGGATGAATTACCATAAGAATCGCATTGAACCTTGGTTTCCGATTGTGGCGAAATATAGAGACCTCGCAGCGCAGTCAAGAACCATCAGGAGAATTGGACGCCTAATTCCAATTTTTAACAAGGTGTAACCCATGGCTAAAGTGAGCGTGATCATGCCGACTCGTAATCGTCTGGAATTTCTCAAGGAAGCGATTGCAAGCGTCTTATCTCAAACTTTTCGGGATTGGGAACTCATTGTAATTGATGACGGTTCAACTGATAACACTCGAGCGATCGTGGAGGCGTACGCCAGAAATGATTTCAGGATTCGATATGTTTATCGGCCAAAGGGCGGTCTTTCAGGTTTGCGGGCTCTGGGCGTTCTGCTTGCTCAAGGTACGTTTGTAACTTTTCTTGACGATGATGACGCATTTTATCCGGAGAAATTGGAACGCCAGGTTGAGTTTCTAGAAAAGCGTAGCGATGTTGGGCTTGTTTATTCTTATTTGGACATGGTAGACGAACATAAAAATTTCCAGAGGATTTGGCCGACTCGGCCGGCGCTTAGTTTTATTGAGCTCGTCCGTGAGTGTACCATTCAGCCAAACGCCGCGTTGGTACGGAGAGAGGTCTTTGCAAAGATAGGTTCTTTTAGAACGGATCTCAAAAGTTGTGATGATTATGATCTGTGGCTCAGGATTTCAAGGGTTTTTCCAATTGCTTTTCTGCCCGAGTGGGTCGGTCTTTATCGATGGCATGCAAGCAATCTATCTCTCGATTGGAAAAGACGGTGTGCGAGCCACGTACAGATTTTTAAAGATCTGTTGAAACAAAAGTTATCTAAAGAGGAGCGAAGTGAGGTTGTCCGGAGGGCTCTTGAGGTCACGTATTGGCGAGCCGACGATGCTTTGACATCCGGGGAATATCCGAAAGCGGCTTACTATTTTTTTATGGCCATTCGATTGAGCCCGTTTGTTGGAAATTGGGTAGGCTGGAGCCGGTTTTCAAATCAGGCCTATCGGCTTTTGAAACCTTATTTTGCGTTTGCGTTCTGCGGTCTCATGGGAATGCTGAGTTATTTGAAAGGCGCGAAGTCAGTTTATGCCAAGGGTTAGCGTCGTTGTCTGTACGTATAATCGGTGTGAGAGCCTTCGCGACAACCTTCAAAGCTTGAGGGATCAACAATTGATCGAAGGGTTGGAGTTGGAAATGGTCGTGGTGGATAACAACAGTAAGGACGCAACACCAAAGGTAGTTGAAGAAGTCGGTCGAACGAGCGCGTGGCCGGTTCGTTATTTATTTGAGCCCATTCAAGGCAAGAGCCACGCCCTCAATAGAGGGATTAAGGCAGCCAGAGGCGATTTTATCGCTTTTTGTGATGACGATGTGATCGCCGATCAGCTCTGGATTCAGAGCCTCTGTGAGGCTTTTCTCGCATACGATGCAGATGCCGTGGGTGGGCCTGTGCGGCCCTTATGGTTTGGAAAACCGCCAAAGTGGCTTGAGGATCCCGAAAGGCAATTTGGAATGTTGGCGATTCTGGATCGGGGAGACAAGCCCATCATTGCCGGAGAAGCCGAACAAGCCGCCGGTAACTTTTTGTTAGGTTCCAACCTA
>JACQQP010000033.1 GCA_016206945.1 Candidatus Omnitrophota bacterium
CTCTATGAGAATATCCACATCACTGGCAGGCGTGTTGTCACCTCTCACGTAGGAACCGAAGACACCGATCCTCGCGACGTGATATTTCTCACGGAGCGCTTGCTTTTTGGATCTTAGAACATTTTTGATCTCTTCCAATGTCTTCATGGTTCATCACCACCTAAAGTCAACCGTTGGTTCTATAAAACCAGTTGTATATAACTGAGGGGTCGGCGAGTTTCCAACCCCTCAATATACCTGTCATTTCTTTCCGATCAAACTGAAGAATTCGGCGCGGGAGCGTGGATCGCTTCGAAACATTCCGAGCATGGAACTCGTCACGCAAAAAGAATCTTTTTTTTCCACGCCGCGCATGGCCATGCACAGGTGAAACGCTTCAATCACTACCGCGACCCCTTTTGGCCTTAAGTGCTGCATCAGGCAATCCGCAATTTGACTGGTGAGGCGTTCTTGAACTTGCAGGCGGCGGGAAAAAATGTCAACCACGCGCGGAATTTTACTTAAACCGATAATCTTCCCATCCGGAAGGTAGGCCACATGAGCCTTTCCATAAAATGGAAGTATATGGTGTTCGCAAAGGCTGAATAGATCGATATCTTTGACGACCACCATCTCGTCATAATTTTCCTCATAGATTGCGCCATTCAAAACTTTTTCGATGTCCTGGCGGTAGCCCCGCGTTAGGAATTTAAGAGAAGCCTCCACCCGTTTTGGCGTCTTAAGAAGGCCCTCACGGGAGGGATTTTCTCCCAGTAAGGAAATGAGGTCTTTGACAATGGATTGAATTTTTAATTCCTCGGTCAGTTCATGCACTTTTTAATCACCTCGGGTAGATAATTTAATACGGTTTCCTGGAAAAATCAACCCGCGATCTTTTCGTCATTGCTTACACTTCTCGCAAGGGCAAATTTCGCGAAGATATTTAAAGGTGTAAATTCCAGTGTTATGCCCATCACTCCAGTTGATTCGAATCCCATAGCGGCCAACGCCTTGGATTTCAATGGGATGGATGTCTTCGGTTATTTGATTTGGATCCATACGCCTCTGGCCCGACCATTCATCCACACACCCAGCGCATTGACAGAGTTTTCTGAGATAACCGCACGGATACAAACTTTCATGCTCATCTTGCCAACGAATGGCAAGCGTCCGTTCATCCGCCTGTTTCACCTCGAGCGGCATTACGACTTCTTGGTTTCCCATTTAATATTAACAGGGCCCGCCGGCCCGCCCTTCATATTGACAATGCTCATCTGAGCGGCAATAGCGCCCGCGATGATCTGATAAATTTTTGCGGTTTGACCTTCAGGCTTTGCGGCAACAATGGGCGTCCCCTGATCACCTGTTTCCACGACCGCTGAATCAATCGGAATCTGGCCGAGAAGAGGCACTCCTAATTCCTCACTCATTTTTTCACCGCCCCCACCACTGAAAATATGAGCCACGTGGCCACAATCAGGACACTTAAAATAACTCATATTCTCAATTAATCCCAAAACGGGCACGTTCACCTTTTGAAACATTTGAAGTCCTTTTCGGGCGTCAATCAAGCTGACCTCCTGAGGTGTTGTCACGATCACAGCTCCAGAAAGAGGCGCTGATTGCGTGAGCGTCAATTGCGCATCTCCCGTCCCAGGAGGCAAATCGAGTATGAGATAATCGAGCTCACCCCATTCTACGCGCGTCAAAAACTGTTGAATGATTTGGTGAACCATCGGACCACGCCAGATGATCGGTGCCTTCTCGGTCGCAAGAAACCCAATGGACATCAGCCGAATCCCGTGCGCTTTAAGCGGGAGAATTTTCTCGTCCGCTGTGACTTCGGGTTGGCGGCCTACCAAACCAAACATAAGCGGCATGCTCGGCCCATAAATATCGCAATCGAGAAGCCCGACTTGAGCCCCTGTTTTTGCAAGCGCTAAAGCCAAATTGGCGGCGACGGTTGATTTCCCGACGCCGCCTTTTCCACTTGCCACTGCGATGATGTTTCGAACCCCAGGCAAAACCGTCGCACTTTCAAAACGAGAACGCCCCCTCGTAGAAGAAGTCATCTCGACGCGAACCTCCTTTACCCCCGGAAGCGCGCGCACCTTTGATTCACATTCCTGCTTCAGCTGATCCCGCACTGGACAAGCAGGCGTCGTCAGCTCGATTGTAAAGTCGACGGTTCCACCTTCAACTTTTAGATCTTTAATGAATCCAAGGCTTACAATATCCCGGTGAAGATCGGGGTCTTTAACCGTTTTCAATGCGTTTAATATTTGCTCTTCGGCAATAGATGTCATAGTCTCTTCCCGTCATTGCGAGCGAACTTGCCCGCCAAGATTTGTGGCGGGCGAGCGAGCGAAGCAATCTCAGAGGTTTCAGATTGCTTCGGCATTGCTTGGGACGTGCCTCGCAATGACGATTTATTTAATTCTCTCAACTCACGCACCAGTTTCGAAACCGTTTGAATCGTCATATCAATTTCCTCCGAAGTTGTGTAACGGCTCAAACTAAAACGAAGGGAGCCAAACGCAAGCTCCCGAGGAAGCCCCATTGCTTCCAAAACGTGAGATGGCTCAAGGGCTCCCGTAAGACAGGCAGAGCCGCTTGAAGCGGCAACGCCCGCTTCGCTCAAACGAATCAAAAGTGTTTCCGCTTCCACGCGAGCAATAGTGATGTTGGTCGTATTTGAAATACGGGCTTCCCCATATCCATTCACAAAACTTTCCGGTATCTCGCGAAGCAGTCTATCTTCAAGTCGGTTTCTGAGCGACCGAATCCATTTTTCGTTTTCAGAAAATCGTCCCACCGCCAGACCGAGCGCGAAAGCGAGCCCCACAATCCCTGGAACATTTTCTGTGCCTGCTCTGCGGTCACGCTCCTGACGTCCTCCCACAAAAAGCGGGAAAAAGGGAATCCCTTCACGTACGTAAAGGCCACCGATCCCTTTTGGACCGTGAAGTTTATGCGCCGAAAATGATAGAAAATCAATAGGAATGCTCGAAAGATTCATTTGGAGTTTCCCAACGGCTTGAACTCCATCCACATGAAATAAAATCCCTTTTTCCTTAACAAAACGGCCAATCCGATCGACCGGAAATAGAACGCCCGTTTCATTATTGGCCCACATCATGGACACCACCGCAACCTGATCGGTGAGTGCGTTTTCAAACGCTTCCCAATCCAGTGTGCCTTGCTTCGAAACACCGATGGAAACCACTTCGTAACCTTCTCGCTCGAGCGATCTCGAAAGATTCCGGATGGAGGAATGTTCCACTTGAGAGGTCACGATGCGTCTGCGTTCTGGATGTGCTTTAAGCGCGGAATGAATGGCCGTGTGATTACTTTCTGTTCCACCGCTCGTAAAAATAATTTCGCGCTCAGACCTTGCGCCCAAAAACCGCGCCACTTCAGCGCGTGCCTCTTCGATCGTCCGACGTATCCCTTTGCCGAAATCGTAAAGACTCGAAGGGTTACCGTAAAACGCTCCAAAAAAAAGCCTCATTCGCTCTTCCACTTCGGGAGCTACTTTTGTTGTGGCATTGTTATCCAGATAGATCATGAGAGTCCTCGAGAAAAAAATTGTCTTTTGGTAAGAAGTTTCGTAGGAATGGGGGACAGGTACTTGTCATAAGTCCAGTACCTGTCCCCCATTCCCTCTGTGTTAACGATACTCAGTGAAGACTTACTTCGCTAATATTCCTAAGTACTTTATTATAAATAAGATAGGACTAATTATTATAGCGTAAGCTGAGTTTATTATCTCACAAATATTTTTTCTGTCAAAGCACCGTTCAGGATCGACTGAGGCGGGGAGCCATCCACCAGACAACACATCCCAAAAGCACCAGCACAAACCATTCAACACGACCATCATAATAAGGAAAATGGCCGAAAAAAGGATGGAGCATATCTTCAGGACCGCTTCGAACAAACGAGTACTGCCATTTGACCATAAAAACGGCGCCGGCATGAACGCCAATGGAAAGAAAAATGGACCGCGTGCGAATAAAAGCAAGATTTAAAAGCACGCCAAATAAAAATAACCCCGCAAACTCTGGGAAAATTACGTGCGGACGCTTCACGAATGGTTCCAAGTAACCAAACATTAATCTGATCGCATCGCCAAAAGATGGATTCTCGGGAATGAAAATCTGTCCATTGTCAAAGAAGTGGCAAAGAGAATAGAAAGCGCTTCCCAAAATAACAGCGAGCCACGAACCAATTTTGCGCGTGAGGTTCACATAAATAAAACCTCTAAAGAAAAACTCCTCCACAATTCCTACCACCAGGCCGCTCAACATCCCTTTAAAAAAACGTTCGACAATGTCCTGAAGAAGAAATGGCTCGCGAAGATATCGAGGTCCGATGGCAACTTCCACGATGGCAAGGATCACTACGGTTAGAGCTCCTGTAAGAAAACCATATTGAATCAGCCGTTTCCACGGCCTTGAAAAATCGAATCCATATTCCCGCCATGCTTCCCTGTCAAAAAGCCCTTCCCTTTTCCCTTTACCTCTCAAGACATAAAGCGCGGCTGCCGCAACTGTAAAAATCATGACAAGCCGATTAAAGATCCGCTCGAACTTAAAATAAGGATTAAGAAGCGCATGGACGAGAGGCGTTAAAAGCACGCTCAAAACAAAAATAATAATCACGATGACGAAAAACTTAAATACCTTACTCATGATGAATTTTTCCCTTCAACGATGGCGGCCGTTCCGAAACTGAGAGAAGCAATGGACACCTCTGTGAAACCAGCGGCCTCGAATTCGCGTCTTAAATCTTTTGGTTCGGAAAAAGCTTGCACCGATTGAGATAAAAACTCATAAGCGTGATCATGCCGAGAAAAGAACCGTCCTACCAAAGGGACGTAAAACTTCAAGTACGGCTGATAGAAAAAGCGCCAAAGGAGCCGATTTTGAGGCCGCGTGAGTTCCAAAAAAACGGCTCTTCCATTTGGGCGAAGAACCCGTTTTGCTTCCGAAAGGAAGGAGGCCATGTCTTGAACGCTCCTTAAAATAAAACTCCCGGTTACCAAATCAAACGCATTTTCAGAAAAGGGCAAATCATGAAAGTCACAGGCAACCAGCTGGACCAAACGGCCCAGCCGCGCCCTCGCCTGTTCCAGCATTTCGGTCGAGAAATCACAACCAACCGCTTGTTTAAAATGCCTTTCTTTCAAAAAAGCTTCAAGGGATTTGCCCGTCCCAACCCCCAAATCCAGAACGCGCCCCTTAAGCATTCCTTCCCCCCCACCTTTGTCCTCCCCCACTCCGCCACAAGAACGGCGGATCCGTCCTTCGGCGGAAAGGGGGGAAGAATGTTCGACAAGCATCTTTCTCCAATAATGATGGAGGCCGAAACTTAAAAAGGAATTCAAAAAATCATATTGGGCAGAAATCGCGTTGAAGAGAGATTGAATCGCTTTCCGATCGGGGTGGGCGATATCGGTTTTCATTGCATCAATGCCCCAAAGGAGCGATCGTCATTGCGAGGAGCCCGCCAATATTTCGTGGCGGACGACGCCGCTTGTCCGAGCGCCGGTCGGGCGCTTGGTCTTGCGGTGCCGTACGGTCGGTACGGCGTACGGTCGGTACGGCGAAGCAATCTCATAGCTCGGAGATTGCTTCGACCGCTTTTGGAACGCTGTCTCGCAATGACGGAAAATTATCGACCGGATCAACTAAAAACCTTGAGGATTTCGTAATTGGTGTTCCTTTGGGCAGGCGTGTAACCGGCTTCCTGGATCAAACGAATCAGATCTTCCGGTCTTGTTTTCACTTCAATCCCGGTGGGTTCGAGCACCTTATCTTCAATTAAGGTACCTCCAATGTCATTGGCGCCGAAGGCAAGTCCTACTTGGCCCATCTTCAAGCCTTCGGTCAGCCAGCCCGATTGAATATTGAGAATGTTGTCAAGAAAAAGCCTCGATACCGCGAGGGTTTTCAAATAATCCGTCCCGCCTGCGGGCTCAAATTGACTCATGCGCGGCGTCCCATGCGGCGACAAAGTCCACGGGATGAACGCACGAAAACCTCCTGTTTCATCTTGCAAACTTCTCAGTCGCTCCAGATGAATCACCCGCTCTTCAATCGTTTCCACGTGGCCAAACACCATCGTCGCAGTCGAGCGAAGCCCGAGTCCATGAGCTACTCGGTGAAAATCGAGCCAGCCGTCGGAATCAATTTTCTTAGGGCTGATCAATTTCCGAACGCGCTCCACCAAAATTTCGGCTCCGCCTCCGGGAATTGAATTAAGACCTGCCTCCTTAAGCTGGATTAAAACTTCCCGAAGCGGCATCTTCTCTTTCTTGGCAATGAAATCAATCTCAACCACCGAGAGCGAATGAATGTGGACTTGAGGAAATCGCGCATGAACCTGCCGAATCATATTCAGATAAAAATCCAAGCCCAAGTCGGGATTGACTCCGCCTTGAATGAGCACTTGAGTTCCGCCCAAATCCACGAGCTCTTGAATCTTATCGAAAATCTGATCCAGCGTAAGCGTATAAGCCTCCGGATCCCGCGGCCTCCGATAGAAAGCGCAAAAGTCGCAATCGACGAAACAGGCGTTTGTGTAACTCACATTTCGATCCACAATAAAGGTAATAATGCCGCTCGGATGTAATCGATCGCGAACAAGAGTCGCCGCTTTTCCCAAGCTTAATAAATCACAGGAAAAAAGACCAATCCCTTCTTCCAAGTTCAGTCGCTCGCCTGCGACCGCCCGTTCCAAAACACGGTCCAGCGTGGGATCAGTTGAAGCAATCAGTTCCATTAGTGGTTCGACTCACTTGATTTTGTTCATTCGCTCACCACTCGTACTGAGCAAGATTGAAATTGTGAACTTACAATTTCGATCGCGTCGAAGTATTAGTGGGCCTCGATGAAACGGATTTCCGTCACTTTGGGCGCCAGCCCCGCGCGGGCGGCGAAGCGATAAAAAAGCTCAAGCCCTTCCTTCATTTCGGAATCCAGAAAATAATTAAGATTAAACAGGTAGCCAAACACCTGCGAGAAACGCGCATCGGCAATCGTCAGACCAAGCGCTTCCTTCATTAACGTCTCCAAATCCTGTAAATTCCGCTCCGCATTTTCCCTTAAGCGCCGCGAAAATTGAAATACTTCGCGGGAACTATGTTCAAAAAATCTGCGCTGAACCGCCCAAACCGCAAAACAAAATGGAACTTCCGTCCAGCTCCACCAAAGTTCGCTCAGATCATATTTATAAATGAACTCCTTGGGTTTGTAAAAAAGGGCATCGTCCCCTATCGCAAGGACCGCATTTCCGAAAGTGAGCATTTCCTCAGGACTGCCATCGGCAACCACAAATTCATTCTCAAATCGATATTTGAATTTCAGTAGAATCTTGAGAAGCGCCTGAGCGCTTAGACTTTTTTTTGAAATGACGATTTGGGTTTTATTAAGCCCTTCAATTTTTTCACGGCTGAAGAGGAGCACGCTTCTTGCAAAGTCCCGAGACCCAATACAAACGTCGGGAAGTAAGAGGTACTGATCATGGTGGAGGGCGTACTCCAAAGAAGAAATCGGTGCGAAATCGATCCGTCCTTCTTCCATCAACCGATTAATTTCGGCAGGATTTCCCTCCACAAAAGAAACACCTGCGTCCTTTTCAAAGAGCCGAAAATAGAACGGTACCGTGTTGATATAAGAAATCTTTCCAATCCGTGCTTGCTTTAAAGTAAGATCTCGAACCATAATTTTTTTCCCCATATCTAATTTGTCACCTTCTGCTTCATTTGTTTCCGCCGCCCGAACGGTTCTGAAGACTAAGGAAATATTCTGGTCCGGTCCAGCGCCGATAAAGGCTATGCGGAATCTCCAATTGATCCAACACTTTGCCAATTACAAAATCGACTAATTCATCGACGGTTTGAGCGCCCGAATAAAAGGCTGGAACTGCCGGAACCACAGAAACCCCGAGGCGCGCGAGCTTCAAAAGGTTTTCCAAATGGATGGCGCTCAGCGGTGTCTCTCGAGGCACCACTACCAGTTTTCGCCCTTCCTTAACCGCGCACTCCGCCGCGCGTTCAATCAGGCTGTCCGAAATCCCGTTCGCTATTTTTGCAAAACAACTCGTGGATGCAGGAATGATCACCATTCCGCGAGTGGGATAAGAACCGCTTGCAATCGGAGCAGCCAGTTCATGTTCAGGATAGTAGGAAATAAGGTCACAGGCATTCGCATCAAAAAGTCGCGCAAGAGGGGCAGACTCCCTCACATCCACATCAATTCCAAGCTCTTCTTTGATCACGAGGCCTGCGGCAGCTGAGAGCGTAAGCGTGATCGGCTGACCTAATTCCGTAACGGCCTTCACGAACCTAAGACCATAAATAGAACCACTCGCGCCCGTAATGGCAACAACAAGAGGTTTTTGATTTTTTATTTTTTCTATCGCCATGTCAATTCCAATATTACCGCAACAAAAATGACAACGCTGACCCACGCGTTCATGTTGAAAAAAGCCTCGTCAATTTTCGCAAGCCCAAAACGGCCGATAAGCCCATGTTCCCTTGTGATCAAAGCAACCACGAGAACCCAACCAAGCCAATACCAAACTCCCATACCTAACAAAAGACCAAAAAGGCCAAGGCTCACAACCGTAAGACCATGAAGAACACGAACCATCACGATGGTTCTTTCGATTCCAAACTTCACGGGAAAAGACTTCAACTGATTTGCCCGATCAAATTCAAGGTCTTGCAGGGCGTAAATCATATCAAAGCCGCTCACCCAACTCGCAACAGACAAAGTCAAAAGTCCCGGAATCCAAGACCACTCAGGCCGACTCGCCAACCAGCCCGCATAAGGCGCAACACCTAATATGATACCTAAAATAAAGTGAGAACACCACGTGATTTTCTTAAGATAAGGATAAACCCAGATCAAAACGATAGGCACAGGGCTAAGAACGAGGCAAAGCGAGTTCAGCTGGCTACAGGAAAATAGAAAAAGAAAAATGGACGTGACCGTAATCAACCAAATGCGAGGCCGTTTTAAAAACCCGATCAATTCAATTCGTCCCTGCGTTCTCGGATTTTTCTCATCCATCGGCTGATCGATCAAGCGATTGAGGCACATTCCACTGGTCCGAATCGCAACCATGGCAACCGTCACCCAAAAGAAAATCCGAAGCCTTGGCCATCCTCCTTCAGCAATAAAGAGTCCAAGGTAGGCAAACGGCAGCGCGAATACCGAATGCTCAAACTTAATCAACTCCAAAAACGCCTTAACCTTCTTCACCAACGATCCTCATCATGATCAATGCTTCGGCTATTTGCCTCCGCACCGTTCGATAATCCCCTGCGCGGATTATCTCACTCGCGCACTTCGGCTTCGCTCTCCGCCAAAAAGCGCGGCGGATCCGTGCCCGCTACGCCTCGTGAGCGTGCGTCGGCAAAATCCGAAGCATTTCTTATCATTAACTCGTCCGACAGGGCGTTTTGCGGAGCGCCATTAAAAGAAAAAGCTTCGGTCGGAAGCTTTTTCTTTTAGGTCGAGCACGATGATTTTTGCTGAGGCGAACGGCCTAAAATCATCGCGCGCAGAGAAGCGGAGCAAAATGCCCTGGCGGAC
>JACQQP010000025.1 GCA_016206945.1 Candidatus Omnitrophota bacterium
CCAACGGACATCTTGCCGCGGCTACGTCAACCGGTGGCAAAGGAGGAGAACGCGTCGGCCGTGTAAGCGATTCGGCTCTTCCTGCTGGCAATTATGCCAATTCCTATGCGGCATGCTCCGCCACAGGATTTGGAGAAGATATTATTGATGAGGCACTTTCAAACAACTTAGTTCTGAAAGCTGAAGAGGAAAGAAATTTTGCAAAAAGTTTCAAAATAATTTTCAGAGCGGCCCGCAAAAGAAAACGCCGCGTCGCGGCGATTGGCGTGGGTCGGAATGGAATCGTGGCTTGGTCCTACACCACCGAAATTCTCTATTACGCCTTTCACACCTCCAAACATTCGGGTATTTTTCCACTGAAAAAGAAAAGTTGACGGTTCGCCTTTGCCTTTATCCACTCAAATCAACCCGTAACTTCTGAATCGATCGATCGTCAGCTTGATCAATTCCCAGCTGCTCCAAGTCAGGATAAGGGTCAGCACACAAATCGCGATCGTCCAAAACCATTTCCAAAAAAGGTTGAAATCCTTTGATTTCCAAAGAAAAGGAAGTCCAAAAGGTCCAATCGTAGCAAACCAGACGAAGATGGTCCACCAACGGAGATACCATTTTTTCTCGCGTAAGGATTCGGGATCCATAAAATTCCTCACCGTCATTGCGAGGCAACATCCCAAACGAGGCCGCCGCTTGTCCGAGCGCCGGTCGGGCGCCTGGTCTTGCGGTGCCGTACGGTCGGTACGGCGAAGCAATCTCAAGATCGGGATTGCTTCGTCGCTTCGCTCCTCGCAATGACGCGGCTTGTCTTATATCATTAAATGCTTCAAATGCACATAGGCCGATCTGCAGATCGCTTCCAAATTATATCCTCCTTCGAGGACAGAAACAATCCGTTCCTGTCCGCCCTCTCGCGCGAGCTTCCTCACGATATCCGTGAAAAATCCGTAGGATTCATCCTTTAAATTCATTTGGCCAAGTGGATCGTCCTCATGCGCATCGAAACCGCAGGAGATCAAAACAAATTCGGGCTTGAACGCTAATGCTTGGGGAGAAAGAATTTCTTGGAAGGCGTATTGATATTCCTTGTCTCCGGAGCCCGCCCGCAAAGGAACATTGAGCGTTCTCCCTTTTCCCTTTCCACGGCCGATCTCATGTTCGCTTCCCGTTCCAGGATAGAAAGGATATTGGTGTGTACTGAAATAAAAAACCGTTGGATCGTCCTCAAATATGTGCTGAGTGCCGTTTCCGTGATGCAGGTCCCAATCGACGATGAGGACACGTTCGATCCGATATTTCTTTTGAACATACTTTGCAGCGATCGCAACGTTATTGAAGAGACAAAAGCCGAGCGCCATTTCGCGTTCCGCATGGTGTCCCGGCGGCCTCACTAAAGCAAATCCGTTTCTTGCCTTTTCCGTCATCACGGCATCAACCAAAGTTAAAACACCGCCGGCCGCTAGGAACGCCACTTCATAAGATTTTGGCGAAATGGCGGTATCGGGGGAATCAAAGAAGCGCTCGCCCTGTTCGCAAGCGCGTTTTACACGATCAATGTAACTTCTTGTGTGGACAAGAGTTATGTCTTCAAAGGTGGCGGGTTTTGGTTCTAAAATGAGGAGGTTTTCGAACAAATCGCTTTGCTTGAGGAATTCGTAAATCGATTTGACGCGCTCAGACCGTTCAGGATGATCACGTCCCGTATCATGTTCAAGGTAACGCTCACTATAGAGGAGAGCTGTTTTTGACACCATGTATAGAAAAAGGGGACAGGCTACTTTAACTGTGTGAATCGCCACAGTCGAAAAAGTAGCCTGTCCCCTTTTGTCTCAAAATCAAGCGGCTTTCTTAATACCGCGGTCGTCTTCCATGATGTTGGGGTCTGCCGCCTCTTCCGCCGCCTCCACCCCGTCTATCATTAAATTGTTTCGGAGGTCTTGCTTCTGAAACCGCAAGGGTTCGGCCCATGAATTCGTTTCCATTTTCGGCAAGCGCTTTCTCAGCGTCGGCTGCATTCCCCATTTCAACAAAGGCAAAGCCTTTGGATTGTCCTGAGTATTTATCCGTGACAAGGCTGACCGATCTGATCTCGCCATATTTTTGAAACAACGTGTACAGGTCCGATTCGGTTGCGTTATAACTTAAATTCCCAACATAAAGTTTTGGCTGCATTTGACTCCCTCTTTTTAATGGTGCGTTTACACTTGACTGAAATTAAAATTTTGCATGAATCCCCACAGAAGGATTGCTAACGGGAGAAGAGAGGTAGGAACATTTTCAAACGCACTGGCCTAAATCTGGCTCCCTATCCTTTGATAGCTGGCCAAAAGCTTAACACCGTTCAAATCAAGATGCAACAAAAAAGGTCAAAAAAAAGGTCAAGACTTACGGAAGTTCCGTTGAGCCCATTAAATATTCGTCAACTGAGCGGGCGGCGCCGCGGCCTTCGTTGATGGCCCAAACCACGAGACTTTGGCCCCGCCGCATATCACCGGCTGCAAATACGCCTTTGATGTTCGTGGCATATTTGCCGTACTCGGCCTTGGCATTGGAGCGTTCGTCGCGTTCAATACTGAGTTGGGATAGAATAGTATCTTCAGGGCCTAAAAATCCCATGGCAAGAAGGACAAGTTGAGCGGGAATTGCTTTTTCAGAACCTGGAATTTCTTTCGGAATGAAGCGGCCTTGATCATCTTCTCCCCATTCAATTTTAATAAGCTGAGCTTCTTTGACGTGTCCTTTTTCATCACCCACAAATTTCTGTACGGTGCAAAGATATTGTCTTGGGTCTTCGCCAAAAACTGCTTTCGCTTCGGCCTGACCATAATCCAAGCGATACACCTTAGGCCATTGGGGCCAAGGATTATCGGGCGCGCGTTCAAGCGGCGGTTTTGGTAGAATTTCGAGTTGAATCAGACTTCTACATTTGTGACGCATGGAAGTGGCGACACAGTCTGTGCCGGTATCACCGCCACCAATCACAAGTACGTCCTTTCCTGCCGCGGAGATATAATCCGTCCCCCTCACCCCGCCCTTGGCGAGGCTCGCCTGCGGCGGCCTCCCCTCTCCCTCAGGGAGAGGGAAAGGGTGAGGGGAGGTTTCGCGCCCACTAAGAAGATGCTTTGTATTAAGCGTGAGAAACTCCACGGCAAACATAACGCCTTTCAAATTGCGGCCTTCCACATTCAAATCGCGCGGTTTTGTCGCTCCGCCGCAAAGAACAGCAGCGTCGAATTCCTTAAGGAGCTTATCTGCGGGATAATCTTTCCCTACTTCGGTATTTGTTACAAATTTCATGCCTTCTTGAGCCATGAGATCGACGCGGCGCTGGACGATCTTTTTGTCAAGGTGCGGATTCGGTATTCCATACATGAGAAGCCCGCCAATGCGGTCCGCTCGTTCGAAAACCGTCACCCAATGACCCGCTTTATTCAGCTGTGCGGCACACGCCAATCCTGCAGGACCTGATCCAACAACGGCCACTTTTTTTCCGGTGCGCTTCTGAGGAGGCTCAGGAACAATCCAGCCTTCCTCAAATCCACGATCGACAATGGCACACTCAATCGATTTGATCGTAACAGGCGGTTCATTAATTCCAAGAACACACGAACCTTCGCACGGCGCAGGACAAATGCGGCCTGTAAATTCAGGAAAATTATTAGTTTTATGAAGGCGGTCCAACGCCTCGCGCCAAAGGCCACGATAAACGAGGTCGTTCCACTCAGGAATCAAATTATTAATGGGACAACCCTGCGCCATTCCCGCAAGAAGCGTCCCCGTATGACAAAAAGGGATTCCGCAATCCATGCAGCGCGCCCCTTGATCCTTAAGCTTCGCTTCAGGCAAGTGAATATCAAATTCATTCCAATCGTTGATCCGCTCAAGCGGCGCTCGTTCCTTAGGCGTCTCGCGTGGAATTTCCTTAAATCCCGTCGGCTTACCCATTAATTCACCATTCTCAATCTAAAAAAGGTTCTATCCATTTTCTAAGAAGCTTAAGACCGTCGGCCGGCACAACAATTGGAAAATCAACTAATGATGCAACGCCTTGAGCCATAAAATCACGAGTATTCCATGTGACAAAAGCTGATACTTTCGCTAGTTGAGCAGAACACAGAATTTTGGCGTCATCTGTAGCTAATTTTTTTAAAAATGGTTTCATTTGATCGAATGTCGGACTTAAAGCTATTTCGGGAGCAAGGTGCGTCCACAGGTTTATGCTTTCTTGAATCAATTCCGGAAATTTCAAACGCAGAACCCGATCGGTCTCTGTCACGACATCTTCAGAAACCACCATCTGAATTCCACCGGCTTCAATCAAACGAATCAATTCACCCGCTGCGCCTCGTGGTGAAAGAAGGGCGGTGATATAGACGCTTGAATCAAAAAAGAGCCGGTATTGATAAAAGGCCACTTTAGGACTTCTGGTGCCGGATTTTCCGCAAATCCCTTAATAGTTCCTGCAAGGTGATTCCTTTTTCTTTAGCCGCCTTCTGAAACTTAGCCGAAACTGATTCGAAAACGGAAGGTTTTGGAACCAACAAAATCCCATTTCCTAACTTAACCACTGATAAAATGGAATCTTTCTGCAGATGAAGAGATTCCCGAATATCCGAAGGAATCGTCACCTGCCCTTTTTCCCTCATACGCGTTACCATTCTTTTCCTCCTATTTTCCTACTATTTCCAACTTTCCTACTAAATAGTACACGACCCTGCGGGCTTTTTCAAGCTTTTCTTGCTCCAGTATTAGACCGATCCTGTGCTGTTAGTAATTCTTCTTCATATCTGAATCTCATACTTATCTGAACCCGACACTTCAGCGAAGCAGCCCTTTAGGGTTAGAAATGCTCTGAATTGCTGTGAATTGCTGAAGTCAAAATTGCGTCAAACGAAAGGGTCGATCACTTCGAGGCCTAATTCTCGAAATGGTTTGAAATCACTTGCGTTGCGTGTGACTAATTTTTTCACGCGGTTGTCCAAAAGCGTTACAGCATAAACAGCGTCAAAAATGCCAATTCCACGAATACCGTGCTTGGCGCAAAATTCCACACTGCGCTTGAACGTTGACCGTTTCGGATAAATTTTCTTTATTGCTCTAAGTTGATTAAGAAAAATGACTCTTTCTTTTGCTTCTTCAACCGCCAGAGGCTGCTTTACTTTTTTTTCGCTGGTCACAACCGAAAAATATTCTGCAAGAATCTGATGGCTGAGGCACGTGCGCAGCGAACCCTTGACCGCTCCTTCGAGATATTCCCTCGCCTTTAAGTGGTTCGCACTTGAAGGATCATCTGCGTAAACAAGGATATTTGTGTCGAGGGCAAGAAGCTCACCGTTCTTCATAGATCCTAGCCCGCGATAAATCATCGGAAGCTCCAAGCGCACGGGATCCGATCGGTCCCAAGACCGACTTTTGGCGCTTGATCCACGGCTTGTGGCCTTGAATCACTTCCCCCATCCGGACCTTATGCTGCATATATTGATTCACATCATAGACTCGTAAATGGCCGTCTTTTTGAAGAATAACCACTACCCTTCCGAGCTGATTGAGCTTTTTGAGAAGCTTTTTGCGGTCGCTCGTTGGCATCTTTTTGATTTCGCTCATCATCGATCCTCCATTGAAATTTAATGTGAACAAAATATGACAATATTAGTTTCTTTAGTACTGCTAAATAATATCACGATATAATTGAATAATCAATGGTAAAAATGGCAAAAAATGGCAGAATTGTGAATGGGGATTTGAATCTAATGGAAACAAAGCTGATTTAATACTGAATTCCCAGTCAGCCCGGCACGGGCACGGCCGCCTCTGATTTGTCATCTGACTTACGCTTCAAAAATTTGCCGACTGTGAAGAATGCGGAAAATGAACACTTCCTTATCCTTCACCTCATGAAATATCCGGTAATCACCTACAACAATCTGACGGTATTTCAAAGTCTTACCAAGTTCTGGAATCTGACGGCCAATTTGCGGGAACCTACCAAGCCGTTCCACTTGGCCAAATAGATGTTCGAGCCACTCATGTGCATGGCGGGGATTGTCGCTTGAGAAAAATTGAAAAGTTGTTTGAAGATCGCAAAAAGCCGCATGCGACCAGATGATTTTTCTCATTCCGATCCGTCACCAATTCTTTGCTCTCTTCACAACTTCAGAATGGGAAATTCTCTTGCCTTCCAGAATTTGTTTTTCACCTTTCGCAATCTCTTCAAGAATTTTAAGCCGCCTCTGCTGGGCTTGATAAAACGCAACGTTCAAAATAATCGCCGCGCTTCGGCCGTTTTGAGTCACCAGAATAGGCGTTCCTGTGCGTTTGACGCGAGCCAATACCTTCTTGGTTTGATTCTTTAGTTCCGTAACAGGAATCACATCATCCTTTAAATCCACCATTTCCTCCTCTTTGTCATGTCTTAATTCTGTCAGAATTATAGACTAAGTTTTAGAACGGTGCAACAAACCTTTATGCTGTCCCGATCAAACCGGCTAGTTCGGCCTGCCAGGGACGATGCCATGAAAAAGAATTAGAATAAAACCTGACTATCCTCACTCAAACATCACTTATAATCGGGCTCAGAAGCAGTCGCTTCAGTCCCACAAGTGTAAGGA
>JACQQP010000026.1 GCA_016206945.1 Candidatus Omnitrophota bacterium
CCTCGGCCCTTCGACTACGCTCAGGGCCTCGGCCTGAGCGAGGTCCGTCAGGACCGAGTCGAACGGCCTCGGCGCGGGTGATGAGTTCCATGACTGAGCTGAACAAAATATCATTTCGTGATTGCGGCCAATTGGCTTGTAAATGAGTTTGCACTTGTTTCAACACTGCAAACTTGACTGGATCGTGTGCAAGTTTAGCCAAATCTGCAAAGGCCGCTATTCTTTCCTGACTCTGCGGCGCGGACGCAAGGAAGGCATCAACCGCCTCCTTGATCTTGGGAAAATGAGTTCCTAGCCATTCGTCAAATTTCATTTTTTCTTTAAGGCTTTCGATTGTTTGTTCTATAAGTCTTTTATAATTCACCAAGTGTGCAGCTCGTCCCCAATCCTGATCCCGATCGGACTCCTGATAGAGCTTAATTTGCTCCTGTAAAATAACAGAGGCCTCCACCAGGACTTTTAAATTCTTCTCTTCATCAAGCTTCTTCAAAAAAACGTGAAACTTTTTGTCTCGGTTTGAACCCCACTGATCTGACTTCGGGTCCTGTAGGTACAGCACGGCACCATAGGCAAAGTGAACCAATTCTGTAGCGTCGTTCTCAATTGTTACTGTAATAATATCTCCTGCTTTAAGTGTTATTTTTCCCCTTTCTCTCCTCATATGTCTTTCCATGTTCCATGGATTGTAAATTGCCAATCCAATGACTGCAGTCTTGGATGGAAATGTAACCTGATGAAACTCTTCCAGCTTACGTCCCTCAAGACTAAAAATGGTGACTACAAGATCCTCTAAAAGGGCATCCTCCTTCAGCTGATAACGATACGACGGATGAACATGCTCAAGAATATAGCTACGATCCATTTTTTGGAGCGCTTCCGGTCTTAAGATTTTGCCCTCAATCTTACCCCCCCGCGCTTCGGCTCGAATTAAGTTAAAATAAAAGTTTTCTTGACTAATTCCAAATACACCGGTAAGATAAACAGACGAAGGGAGATTCTGAAAAGTGACCGAGGTATTCTGGACAACTAAAAGGCTCGAAGCACTATCAAAAACATCACTCACACTTTTCCAAGCGTTTCTGATTGCTACTGCCGTTGGCGGTGCATTCGGAAAAATTCCCTCGATTCCGCTCAAGATTCTTTTTATAATAGGAACGATTGGATTTCTGATCCTTGGACTTGTATTCGCAGATTGGCCTGTGATGAGGAAGGGAGAATAAGATGTTCGGTATTGTAACCGCGTTGGTTCTTCTGGTCGTGATTGCCATCTGGATTGCCATTGAACATTATTGGGTGAAACACCGGAGACATTAAGATTCTCTTCCCGCACCTCGGCACGTTTGCCGCTCTGCGGCAAAGTGCTGGGCAACGTTTTGTTTTGCTGCCCCGCCCTCTTATCTCGCGCAAAGTGGCGCGGCTCCGCGCGGCGAGAAGTTTTGGAAATAGGCGCATTGACAAATCCACTTCTCTCTGTTAGAGTTCTTCCCACGTCAAGCCCTCCCGCGTAGAAAGGAATCAACTCATGCCTAAACCAACGAGACATAACCCCGAGTTTTCTCGTGAGCGGGAGTTTAAAGTAATTCTCGAGGATATCCAATCTCAATTTCGCACGTTTGGTGAAGGACTCACTGATCTTCGCGAACGAATGGAACATGTTGAAGAAATAGTTCCGAGAGTGGAAAACATTGAACGTGACGTAGCTGCGATCAAATTCGTTATCCCCACGCTCGCCACCAAAAAAGACCTCCAAGCGTTTGAGAAGCGGTTGACCGCGCTCGAAAGCACGCGATAACCCATCTAAAAAGATCTTTGCTGAAGACTGAAAGCCGAGAACCATAAACTGATTTTCCCGCACCTCGGGCTTTTTGCGACCCAAAAAGCCCAGAGGAGTCCTCACTTCCGACCGAAGTGAGGGCGCCTCTGAGCGGCCGTGCAACTTAACACTTTGGGATTGATGAGAAAGCGCCGATAAGATAGGATGATCCAAAAGGAGGAAAACAAAATGGCGAAAATCGCGGTTGAGCTGGATTTGAAACAGATCGAACAAATTATCAGCCAACTTAGAAGCCGAGACCGAATCACGCTTGTCCGACGACTCGAGCAGAAAACGTGGGGAGAACGCTTTCGCTCTTTGGTGGCTCAAATGGATGAGCGTCGAAGGAAGTATCCCGTTTCTCAGAAGGAACTTCGTCAAATCTTGAAGCAAGCTCGGCGAGAACGATATGCGGCGAGTCGTTCTTGACGCCAATGTGTATGTGGGTGCAATGGTATCTGCTGGCGTTTGTCGGTCGATCGTCCACTCACTCAAAGACGACCCATTTGCAGTATTTATCTCACCACCGCTCTTAGAAGATCTCCTACGCGCGCTTGAAAAGCCGAAATTAAAACGATTGATATCTCCAGAATTTTTGGAAGAAATCATTTCGCTTATCCACATGAAAGCCGTGATTATAGAGCCAAAAGTTAAAATTAGAGCCTCAAGGGATCCTGCAGACGATGCCGTGCTTGAATGCGCCCACGCAGCCAAAGCAAGCATCATTGTGAGCGGCGATAAAGATTTGCTCGTTTTGAGTCCATTCAAAAATATTGCCATCTTATCTCCGAGCACCTTTGCCAGGCGACTCAAAATTCGTCGATCTTCTTGAACCGTCCGCACTTCGGCGCGGGCAACAGAGGGTTTCGCTTCGAGCAGCAAATAGCGATTGTCCTCAGTGATATATAGGAATTTGTGCTTCCCAAGGTCTGTGACACGTTTGAGCTTAGTAATACTCTCTTTGAGGTCGTCCGCTACCTTATCTGCAATCAGGATTAAACGATCTTCCGGCTTGATGCCATAGGCACGGGCCATTTGGGTCATTTGCTCAAGCGACTTGACATCTCCATAACCTGTAATCGCTTGAAGGAGCAGGAACACAAGCCGGTAATTTTCGAGTTTGATATGCTCATTCTTAAGTTTGAAATCACTAGAACTGGGCGGGTTTTGAAGAATGTCCGCAAGCGATTTGGAAGGTTCCTGATCCAAACTTTTAACGATCTCCGCAATCACCTCAAGCATATTTCCTTGATCAACCAGTTGGCCGAAATAGTGCCGATAATCATCCGCGACATTTCTATCTGCTAAGACTTCTTCCATTTGTTTTTCAAATCCATGGATCGTTTCCGTATCCAGATCGTAGCCCACCATCTGAAGCCGAAAGTAAGCATCCATCAATCCAAGCGCTTTCATAACCTGGTGGCGATAAGGAGAAGCTTTTGGAAATTTCTTTGTGAGAACTCCATGAAACATCCTGTCTACACTTTCTGAGGATGTGGGGTGCGGGAAAATGAACGTGGTCGGTCCCACACCAACCCTCGCAAGAAAAGTCAAGAAACTAATGCTCACATCGCCCGCACCTACTACTACATCGCTCATGGCCAGAAGCTC
>JACQQP010000032.1 GCA_016206945.1 Candidatus Omnitrophota bacterium
TCGTCATAAGTCTCCAATTGACAACATTGTCAAATATTTCATAAGCTTGTTTGTTACCTGATCGGCAGTGAAACCTGGAACTTTAGCTAGAAAGTTGAGCCATCGGGGAGTCCTTCGACGGGCTCAGCCCTTCGACGTTGCTCAAGGTGGTCCTTCGACAAAAAACGCTCAGGATGGTGAGCGAAAGTCGAACCATGAGCTTGTCGAACCAGATGCTGAGCGAAGTCGAAGCATTTTTTAAGATGTTCCCGATGGCTCATCCTGAGCGAGCGAAGGCCTTCGACGGTGCTCAGGCCGTAGTCCTGAGTGTAATCGAAGGACGTAGCGAGTCGAAGGATTACCTTAGGAAACCCTTCGGCGCGCCCTGCGGGCTTGCTCAGGGTGAGGGGTCGGAAACTCCCCGACCCTCAAAGTTACTGTCTAAAAGAGAGTGTCAAGGTAAAGTCGGTGGGTTTTTAACCGATATAAGCTGATATGAAAGCTGCATGGAAGAGGAGCCAATGGCAAAGCACATTACCATAGTAGATGATGAAGTTGACCTTGTAGAAACCGTAAAATTGCGTCTCGAAGGAAACGGCTTTCAAGTTTCTACAACAATGGGAGATCAGGCAGTTAAGGATATTTCCGGTTTTAAGCCCGATCTGATCCTTTTGGATGTGATCATGCCTGGGATGGACGGTATTGCGATCCTCAAGGAGCTAAAGCGCGACGCCAATTTATCTAAAATTCCAGTTATTTTATTCACAGCGAAGCCAAAGGCCTCCCTCATCGAGTTTCTTGGACCCGAATGGGCTTCGGGCTACGTTTCTAAACCGTACGATCCAAAAGAGATGCTTGATCAAATTCAGAAAGTTTTAGGTCCTTAGTCCAACTCGGGCGCCTTCGGAATATCCCACCTTTTTTTCGTTTTTCAATTTGGCAGCGGCGGATTCGTCAGGTGTTTTCGGCGAAAGACATGAACCGCCCCATTTTTTTTAATACTTTCCCTTTGAAGCATGCTATCCTTTAGCGGGAGGATAAAATGAAAAAAATGATAATCATTGCTGCAATCTGTATTCCACTGGTCTACGCTTTAATAAGTGGACTAACTCAAGCCCAAAATAGAAGTCCTAGGCAATCCGTTTCTGGCGCAAGCAGAACTTCGACGGCGCCGCCAACTGACGCTTCGGGTTCTCCGACAGACCCTGGTGGAATATCAGTTGCCGGTCAAGCAATAGGCGATTTGGAGACCACAGAACCAATTGGAAAAGCTGCGTCTGGTGCATTCATTACGTCCGCTCAAACGGCTCCTCGTACGGTAGGCACCGTTGGAACATCAGGCGGCGGAATTTTAATCGAGGGAGAGGTAGCGTCTATTGACCGTACCAACAACCAATTTACCATCATCGATCATAGTACAGGTAGTGCAAGGACCTTGAGGGTTGCGGATGCGAGTTTGCTCGGTTCAATGAATGAAGGTGATTCTGTGGAGGTGACGCTTACTTCAACCGGAAGCGATACGGTTGATCATATACGTAAAAAGGAAGAGCAATCAATCGGATTAGTTTAAAGTAAAACCGACGCATTTTCCTCTCAAGCTTCCAGTTTGTATGCCGTCCGTATGATTAGATTTTAACCGTACAGAGATTATTTCATGACGCGAGAACGTCTAGGCCGCACACTTCATTTTTGGGATTCCATTGCGATAACGGTTGGAATTGTAATCGGCGTCGGTATTTTTCGTACTCCTGCTGAAGTTGCACGATACATTCATTCGCCCATTTTCATTTTATTGGCTTGGTGCGCAGGAGGCTTGATTTCGCTTTTGGGTGTTTTCTGCTATGCGGAACTTGCTTCACGCTATCCGGCGACAGGTGGAACGTACGTTTTCTTGCGCGAAGCTTACGGGAAACTCGTTGGTTTTGTGTATGGGTGGTCAGAGTTTTCAATTAACCGAGCCGCGTCGATTGCTGCTGTTGCTTATATTTTTGCTGCTTACCTTGGGAATTTCATCCCTTTTCAGGCGGGACACGAAAAGTGGATTGCTATTTTCACCATCATCTTGCTCACCTTGATCAATATGCTGGGTCTTCGCTTGGGCGTAGGCGTTCAAAATTTTTTGAGCGCGTTCAAGGTGGCCGCCATTTTGACAATCGTAGGTTTAATCTTTGGGTTTTCAGGGAAAGCAGGGATCCAATCGGCTTCGTACCTTGGCTCGGAAAGTTTTAACCTATCTCATTTTGCGCCCGCATTGATTCCCGTTCTTTGGAGCTACGGAGGCTGGCATGAAAGCACGTTTATGTCTGGGGAATTTCGAGATACGAGACGGGAACTCCCTTTGGCGATTATTACGAGCGCTTTAATCGTGATGGCCCTTTATGTGTTGATCAATTCGGCTTATTTACGTGTGATTCCGGCTGTGGAGATGGCGGAAAGTAAGGCAATCGCATCGGATGCGCTTAAAAGAATTTTTGGTTCTCAGGGACAAATCATTGTTAGTGCTGCCGTGTTGATCTCAGCTTTGGGGGCGCTTAATTCGACCATTCTCACAGGAGGACGGATTCCATTTGCAGTGGCACAAGATTCTTCGCGCTTAGCTTGGTTTCGGAAGGTGGACGGCCGTTTTAAAACTCCTTTGCGTTCACTTGGTTTAAATGGTTTCTGGGCTTGCATGCTGGTCCTATGGGGCAATTTTGAGCAACTTCTTTTCTTTACCGCTTTTGAGCTTTGGTTCTTTTTTACGTTGGTAGGTATTAGTGTTTTCATCCTGCGTCGCAAAGCAAGCCTCGGCGATAACTTCACCATGTTCGGTTATCCTTATGTGCCTATCCTTTTTACCCTTGTGGCAGCCTGGCTTTGTTGGACGACTGTCCAGCATTCACCAAGGGAATCGTTATTTGGAGCGATCCTTATCGCCATGGGTATTCCCTTTTACTTTTTGATTGGAAAAGAGAAATATAAAGCGATTGTCTAAGCCAATCTTTTTCGTTATACTTTTTTCTTCAATATATTAGGAGGGGGGCGAAGCTTCCGCCTCCGCCCGTTATGGGAGTAGCGGAAGACGGATCCGACCTTCAGCATAGCTGAAGGCGGACAATGTGGTTAGAGCATCAGATTGTCGATGCGTCCAGAGCTAATCTTGTAACCCCTTGATATTTAACGCATTTCGTTTCCCCTCAACTACTTAACCTTCCTTATTTGGTTCATACCGATTTTTATGAATTTAGCCAAATTTAGGCCAGTTTTGGTCACTTTTTGGACACCAGTTTCAGATCCTGATTCTGTGTCCACAAAGGTCTGATGACACATATGCTTATTTGCGCTGTTTAGCATGCAAAATCTTTTGCAAGTTTTCTGCTAGTTCCTTGATTAGGATAGGCATCTTAGGGTGCGAAGGTTCAAAATCCACTGAAAAACCATTTCGAATAAGGGCTTCGGAGGCGATAGGTCCAATGGAAGCAATGATCGCTTTTTTTGCGCCTTGGCGAAACGTGTCTTCTTGGTCGAGTTTCCGTGCTATTTGGAGGACGTGCACAAGTTGTTGGGCGCTTGTCCA
>JACQQP010000028.1 GCA_016206945.1 Candidatus Omnitrophota bacterium
GGCGGGGCGGAAGGAGATTTTGATTATCCTCTTCTTGATTTTCTAAACGTTAAATATTTTTTAACTTTTAAAGAACAAGGATTAGTAAAAAATTTCCCTCTTGCCGTTGAAGATGAAAACTACAAACTATATTTGAATCCAAACTTTTTCCCGCGCGCTTTCTTGGTTTATGATTACACAGTGATCCCGGACGGAAAAACAGCTCTTTCCAAACTGAAAAGCGGACAAATCACATTAGATAAAACCGTGGTTTTCGAGGAAGAACCTTTAATTAATGGAAAGTTGATCCAACGCCCTTCGGAAAGCGGGCAGGTTATCTTTGAGCGATATAACGCCAACGAAGCTTTGATAACGGCTCAGGCCCCAGAAAATGGATTTCTTGTTTTTTCAGATAATCATTATCCAGGGTGGGAAGCCTTCCTTGATGGTAAAAGGACAAAGATCTTAAGAGCCAATTATTCTTTCCGCGGGATTGTAATCCCAAAGGGGGAGCACCGAGTCCATTTTGTTTATCGCCCGCGATCTTTCTTTCTGGGCCTCCTCGTAAGCGGAACGTTCCTAGTCCTAATGGTACTTCTGGGTTTTGCTCTTTGGCAGAAACGAAAAGCTGATAGCAAACTGTTGGTGTGACATTTGCTAAATTTCTGCTCCCTCGCCAGGTTAAGCTTTCTCTATTCCTTACGGTTGACAGCCCGTTGACCCAACGTTAATATGCAGTACATTCAGAATGAAGCTAACCAACGTCTCTGACAAATGGTACCGGGCTTCCGAACTCTGCTTCCTTGGCTCTATCTTTGTCCTTCCTTTTGCCAAGGCTGGTTTTGAAATCTTGTTTGGCCTGACGCTTTTTCTTTGGGCTTTGAGCAAAATTGCCACCCTCAATTCTTTTTGCGCAGACCGCACCCTCCTAATCCTCTTTGGATTTTTGGTCATCAGTTCTTCTGTTTCCGCCTTTAACTCCGGCTATCCGGATCTCGCTGTTCGCGGCATGATTAAGCTCATTAAATATGTACTCGTTTTGCTCGTCAGTATAGATTTATTAGCTCATCCGGAAAACTTGAAACGGTTGTTAACGATAGGGTTGTTGGGTTTCGGATTCGTACTTGCAGATTCTCTTATTCAAAATATTTGGGGGAAGGATTTAATTTTGGGTTATCCCATTCAGCATGTGAATGATCAAATTCGACTCACTGGACCTTATCAATCATACGGGTTGCTCGGGGCTCATTTGATCGCAGTCATTCCGATCTTAATTGCTTATGTCATACAAGCGAAAAAGTTTTCGAGCCTGAGATCCATTTGGCTGGGGGGATTGCTTTCGGCTGCTTTCTATATTCTGTACCAGACCCAATCCAGAGGCAGCTGGTTAGCCTTGTCTTGCGCGTTGATCATTTATGGTTTTTTAATTCGCAATAAGTGGTTTCTGGTTATCTTAACGACTTTGTTGCTGACGATTCCTTTCGCTTTACCTAAGAAAATCTTGTTTCATATGGACCTTTTTAATCAGGAACAATCGTTGACAGAACGGAAGCTTCTCTGGAACCGTGCCATCCAGGTGATCAAAGCCAGACCATTATTTGGTTGTGGAATCAATACTTATACAAGGAACTACCCAAAGTATTTTAGTCAAGAACAAGAAAGTGCCTTAATTCAAAAAACCACCCAAGGCGCCTACGCTGTTTTTCCAGAAAAGGAAGGTTGGCGGATTCCGGGCCATCCGAATCAAATTCCGGGCCACTACGTTCACAATGGTTATTTACAAATGGCTGCTGAGACTGGACTGGTGTCGCTCGCTTTTTTCTTGGCAATTATCGGATTTAGTTTTTCTTCTGCTTTTCAGGCTCTTAAAAAGGCGGGCGAGGATAAAAAGCCAATAATTGCCGGTTTGATTTGCGGCCTCATTGCTTTATTGCTGCAAGCAGTCGTCGATACGACACTGAATGCTTTGCAATCGGCGACCCTCGTTTGGCTCTTTTTGGGTTTGCTGAATGCGGTGAAAAACGCGATGGCGAGAGAGTAAACCGTGGGAAAAGTTCCGGTTTCAGTTGTCATTATTGCGAAGGATGAAGAAAAAAATATTTCAGCTTGCCTCGAAAGTGTTAAATGGGCAAGGGAAATTGTCCTTGTCGACGGAGAAAGTGCAGATCGGACGGTTGAAATCGCCAAACAATATACGGATAAAATTTATACGCGCCGGATGGATATTGAGGGAAGACACAGAAATTTTGCTTACGCGCAGGCAACTCAAGCGTGGATCTTAAGTTTGGATGCCGATGAACGAGTCAGCCTTGAGCTTTCTCGTGAAATTGATGATCTCTTAAAGGAGGACCCAGCTGAAATTTCAGGTTGTGCGATTCCCATCAAGACCTTTATTGGAAAGCGCTGGATTAGGAAGGCGGGATATTATCCGGCGCGCAAGCTCCGGCTCCATCGAAACGGAAAGTTTCGTTATGAAGAATCAAGCGTTCATCCGCGCGCTTTTCTCGATGGCAAGGAACGCTCTTTGAAAGCCGATATCCTGCATTTTGGTTTCCGTGATTTTCATCATTTCATCGACAAGTTAAACAATCAAACAACGCTTGAAGCTCAAAAGTGGGTGGCAGACGGCCGAAAGATCACACCGATGAAGGTTCTTTTTAAAGCGAGTGATCGTTTCTGGCGCAACTACTGCGGCAAGGGAGGCTTTAAAGATGGATTTCTGGGCTTCATGATGTCTGTTTTGCACGCGCTTTATCAACTATTCACCTACACAAAATATCTGGAACTGAAAAATGCAAAGCACGAAAGTTGAGAAAGTCATTTTTATTGACCGCGACGGCGTGATCAACGAAGATCCGATCGGCGACTATGTGAAACGGTGGCAGGATTTTCGTTTTATTCCCGGCGTCGTAGAAGCACTTCAAAATCTGTCGCGGGCTGGGTTTCAAATTGTTATTATTTCGAATCAGGCGGGAATTGGAGATGGTGAGTACACGGAGGAGGCACTCAATGAAATTACGAGCCAGATGCTTTCAGAATTTAAAAAAAATGGCATTTCCATCCGTGGAATCTACTATTGTCTTCACGGCAAAACCGCCAACTGTGAGTGCCGTAAGCCAAAGACGGGGCTCTTTAGGCAAGCGGCCTGCGATATCAGGTTTGAGGCTTCGGAGACTTATTTTATTGGAGACAAGCTTTCAGACGTTCAAGCAGGAAGGAACTTTGGTTTTCGAAACCTGTTTGTGCTAACGGGGCATGGGAGTACGGATCAAATGAAACTTTCGAAAGAGGACGCGCCTGAGAAAATTTTACCCTCTCTTAAGGAAGCTGTTGACTACATCTTGGAGTCGAACGATCGTGAGTAAGGTACTGATTCTTTACGTCGAGGCGGGCCACGGACATAAAAAAGTAGCCGAGGCAGTTCGGGATGAGCTGAGATCTAGAAACGTTCCGGGACTTTCCGTAGACATTTTTGATGCCCTGCGAAAAACAAACTGGCTTTTCCGGAACTTCTATCCCAAGGCTTACTATTTTCTGGTGATCTTTGCACCATGGCTTTGGGGTTTTTTTTATTACGTTACAAACTTGCCCATGATTTACGGCCTCATTGCTCCGATCAGAACACTCTGGAATTGGATCCAGTCTTCAAACCTGAGGGCTTATCTTGAAAGGGAGCAATTTGATTTTATTTTATTCACTCATTTTTTTCCAGCCGAGGTCTCTGCTACCGCTAAGCAAAAGGGGCGACTTCGTGCTACGCTGATCACGATCGTAACCGACGTGATACCTCACGCTGTTTGGATCAACCCCGGGACTGATTCCTATTGGGTGATGGCGGAGGAAAGTAGGCAAAGGCTCCTGAGGAGCGGGGTTTCCGAGGACCAGATTTATCCCAACGGCATACCCATATCCAGGGAATTTATAACAACGAATGATCGGCCAGCTCTGGAGAAAAAATTGGGGCTTCAACCCAATCGCTTGTCGATCCTTTTTAGCAGTGGAAGTTTCGGTATTGGACCTACGGAACAGGTACTCGATTCTTTTCGCGATCTTCGCGACCAAATACAGGTGCTCGTCGTCTGCGGTAACAATCGGAGTCTCTATGGAAGTCTGAGCGGTAAACAGTTTCCATTTCCACTCATTTTATTTGGTTTTGTGGACAACATGCATGAAATCATGTCCGTTTCCGATCTCTTAATTGCTAAGCCTGGCGGTGCTACTACCTGTGAAAGTCTCGCAAAGAAACTCCCCATGATTATTCTTGAACCCATTCCGGGCCAAGAAAGTTATAATGCCGAATGGCTCATTAAACGGAGAGCAGCTTTCGGCATGGATCGGCCCGGCACAATTAAAGATCTGGTACAAGAAATGATTCAGAATCCGGAGTTACTCGCGTCAGCAAAAAAAGCGATTGAGGAAATCGCGAAACCGCACGCCGCGAGCGATTTGGCAGACTTTATTGCGGAGCATTCTAAAAAATAAAACTCGAAACTTCGAAATGCATCAGGCGATTAAACAACTTTGCAACTATATAGCGCTTATGAAAATGAGTGGAATTGACTTCATCGAAATTCCGAATGAAGCTCAAGATCGAGCGGCTCATGAGGTTGACACTCCGACTACCGAACGTTTAGGTCCAAAAGAAGAACTTCTATCATTAAGGGAATCCGTAGTTCGTTGCACCAAGTGCGAAGAGTTAGCAATGACGAGAAAAACCGTTGTATTTGGCTCTGGACATGCGCGTGCAAAGCTTGTCTTCGTCGGCGAAGCGCCGGGTCAGGAGGAAGATCTCCAAGGTTTGCCTTTCGTCGGAAAAGCGGGGCAGTTGCTGACGAAAATCATTGAATCGATCGGACTGAAACGGGAACACGTATTTATTTGCAATGTGCTTAAATGCCGGCCGCCCGGCAATCGAAACCCATCTCCAAACGAAATATCAAATTGCGAGCCTTATTTGTTTAAGCAGCTCGAAATCATAGGTCCAAAAATTATCTGCGCCCTTGGAACCTTTGCGGCTCAGGCCTTGCTTAAGACCGACGCGTCTATTTCATCCTTGCGGGGTAGATTTTATGATTACCGCGGTGTGAAACTCATGTGCACCTTTCATCCTGCCTATCTTCTCAGAAATCCAGATGATAAAAGGAAGGTGTGGGAAGATATGAAAATGATTCACGCTGAATTGGCCAAAGATATTTGAGGGGTCGGCGGGTTTCCGACCCCTCACCCCCAGCCCCGCACAATTCCTGCGGGGCGTGGGGGTTACCTTAATTTAATGTAACCCTGACGCGCCTTGAGCGAAACATGACCAAGGCGCTAAGGGTGACCCCTCGGGAACAGATTAAAAA
>JACQQP010000029.1 GCA_016206945.1 Candidatus Omnitrophota bacterium
AAGCGGCGAACCCCGGACGTTCGGGCCACCGGCTTTCTGTGGCAGCGGAAGGCCAGATGGTGCAGGCGCGCAGTACCTTGGCAAAATTTTTCGGTGCTAAGAGTCCGGAAAGAGTCATCTTTACTTTGAATTGTACGGATTCCCTCAATATTGCGATCAAAGGGGCACTTCGCGAAGGCGATCATGTCATCACAACTATTCTAGAACACAATTCCGTATTAAGACCTTTGAACGCGCTTGAGACTGCAAAGCGAATTACCGTCACCAAGTTGAAACCTTCTCGCGAAGGATTTATCAGTCCTGAGGAAATCAAAAAGGTCTTCCAGAAGAATACAAAGCTCGTAGCGATGACCCATGCTTCCAATGTGATTGGCGTGGTCGAGCCGATTCGGGAAATCGGGCGCGTCGTTCGCGAGCAGAACGCGCTTTTTTTGGTGGATGCTGCGCAGACGGCCGGCGTTGTTCCCATTGATGTCGAGCGAGACTTTATTGATTTGCTTGCCTTTCCTGGCCATAAGGCGCTTTACGGTCCGCCTGGAACGGGCGGACTTTATGTAGGAGAGCGCGCTAAACTCATTCCGTGGCGCGAAGGAGGTACGGGGTTTAATTCAGAATCCCAAATTCACCCTGATGTGTTTCCATTTATTTTGGAAGGTGGGACGCCAAATTCCGTTGGAATTGTAGGTTTGAAAGAAGGTGTTGAGTTTATCGAACGGGAAGGAATCGAAAGGATTCAAGCTCATGAGCGCTCGCTCGTTAAGAGATTGCGTGAGGAACTGAGACAAATTCCAAGCGTTACTTTATATGGCACAGATGATATTGCTCAATCAGTAGCTCCCGTTTCTTTTGTCGTAGAAGGAGTTGAGCCTCAGGAATTTGCGATTGTGCTGGACCAGTCCTTTCATATTGCAGTGCGTGCAGGTCTTCACTGTGCGCCTCTCATGCACGAATTTCTGGGTACGTCGCCGCAAGGAGCGATTCGTTTTAGTCCGGGCTACTTCAATACGTTAGAGGAAGTGAGCCAAGCAGTTCGCGCGGTGCGTGAAATACAAAGTCAAATGACGGTGTGATAAGGTTTTTGAAGAGAATGTCATTCCCGCACGCTTGAAGCGGGAATCCAGAGAATGGATCCCCGACACTTTCGGAGAAGAACGTCAAGTTCTTCCCGAAAAGTGCTCCGCGCATTAGCGCGAGCGTTAAGACATTCGGGGATGACATGAAGATTTGTTGAACGGGAGTAAATATGGATCACGTTATTTTGACTCAAGAGGGATATGAAAAGCTGAAAGAGGAGCTTCGCACGCTTAAGACCGTGAAGCGGGTTGAGGTAGCAAAGCAGCTTGAAGTAGCGCGTTCTCATGGCGACCTTCGGGAAAATGCAGAGTATGATACAGCAAAGGAAGCGAAGGCACAGCTTGAATCGCGAATTCGGACCCTTGAGGAAAAACTTACACGGGCAAAAGTTGTGGATACTAAAGATGCGCCGACGGATAAGGTTTATTTCGGAACGACGGTGGAGTTGAAGAATGGGAAAACGGGCGACAAGGTCATCTTTGCTTTTGTTGCTGAAGACGAAGCAGATATCTCCAAAGGTAAGCTTTCGATCTCATCTCCTATCGGGAAAGCGCTTTTGGGACACAAAAAAGGAGAGATTGTAGAAGTGCGCGTCCCCGCCGGCGTGGTTCCTTATGAAATTTTAAAGATTTCGCGCCAGTAAGCCGAAACTACCGGAGAGAACAGATGACAGAGTACAGAGAACAGATGATACAAAATAAAGCCTGGTTGGAAAGAGGGAAATGACATGAGAAACAGAAGCGTTTTTTTAAACGGCAAGTTAAAAAGGGCAGTTCTATTTTTTTCTGTACTCTGTACTCTGTTCTCTGTGCTCTCAGCCCCGCAGGCTCATGCAACAGAGTGGAAGAAAGGACCTGTTCAAAAGTTAGCAAGAGGTTTTACTTATGTGATTGCTTCACCTTTTCAAATCCCAAAGGAAGTCATTCAGACAGCTGGCGAGGCGGAGCCTGTATGGCTTGCTCCGTGGAAGGGAATTGCTGCCGGAGGAGGTTCAGGCCTGTATCATATGGGACGCCAAGGGCTTTCAGGACTGTGGGATATTTTGACCTTTGGAACGCCTGCTGGGCGCGATTGGGATCCTCTTTTTGAACCTGCCAGTTTTGTCCCTGAGATATAAGGTAAGCGCCGCTTAAGTCAGTTTCCCAATTTGGGCTAGTAGAAAAATAAGACCAGGTTTTCCCACCATCGAAGAAAACCTGGTCTTTTGTTTAATTAAATTTGGATCGAACCTTTTTACTTCTTTACGTACTTAAGCCGACTTTCAGCAGATTCTGCTTCTGAAGGTGCTGCCGCTGAAGGTGCTGCTTGTGTCCCTTGATAAACGGCCGCGGACGGTGCATAGCCAGCTTCTGCCGGCTTTGGGCCAAAGTCAAGACAGTTGTCGTAGCTGCGGCTCACTGGAAGACCATTGAAACCGGGAACCCAGAAACCAGCGACATCGATAACACCTGAGGCAGCTCGGAGTACCGTGCATGTTGCTCCCTTAGCAAAGCCCCCTACAGCTCCGAGGAATTCAGGCTTACCCTCTTCCGCGCCTCTTACTGTTTGAGCGGGAATATCCACGAAACTTGTGGCCACATTGAGTAATCCGCGGCCAAGCATTCCGCCAGCCTTCTCGCCATATTTTGGGGAGTCTGCCATTTCCCAGACGTTCTTTGCCTGTGCTGGGAAAGAAAAGATAAAACAGAAAACCATAGTTAACGTGATTGCTTTTTTCATGATGGTGTCTCCTTCATCGTTAGTTGCTTCGCAGTATAGGTTTATAACTGCTTGATCGCCCTTATTATAGGTTGAACAAATTGAAAATCAAGCGCTTTTTCCCGAAGCTCACCCGTTGTTCACCTGAAGAACAATCTTACCGAAATTCTTCCGATCTAACATTCTTCTGTGCGCTTTTCGGGCTTCGGAAAGTGGAAAAACTGTGTCGACGACAGGTTTCAAGTGCCCCTGTTTTAAAAGGCCGACTACCTCATTGAGTTCTCCGCGGCCTCCCATGAAAGATCCCAAGAGACTGTGTTGGCGCACAAAAAGAAACCGCAGATCCATTTGGATCTGCGGGCCGCTCGTCACTCCACAGGTGACGAGGCGTCCTTTTTTGGCGAGCGAAGCGAGGCTTTTCTCAAAGGTTTCTCCACCAATGTGTTCTAGGACCACATGGACTCCTTGGCCCTGCGTGAGATCCCGCACTTTTTTCGCAAAATCTGTTTTCTTGTAATTGATCACATGGTCTGCGCCGAGTTTTTTTGCAGGTTCTTCCTTCTTGTCATCACCGACTGTGGTTAAGATCTGAGCTCCGATTGTTTTCGCAATTTGGATCGCAGCACTTCCAACGCCAGAGCCTGCCGCCTGAATCAAAATCGTTTCTCCTTTTTCTAGTTGCGCGCGTGTCACCAACATGTGCCAGGCGGTAAGAAAAACAAGCGGACAAGAAGCCCATTCTTCCCATGAGTAGCGGTCCGTAATCGGAATGAGATTGCGCGAGGGAACTTTGACGTAATCGGCGTACCCGCCGTCTACTTGGAAGCCAAGAATTTTATATTGGTCGCATAAGGAATCCCAACCCGAAAGGCACCACTTGCAATGACCGCAGGATATTCCTGGCGAAACCACGAAACGCGCGCCTTTCGTGATGCCCTTTACCTCACTTCCAATTTGTTCGACTTCGCCCGCAATGTCACAGCCTAGAATGTGAGGAAGAGGGATGGTTACGCCCGGCATCCCTTGTCGCGTCCAAATATCGAGGTGATTTAGGGCACAGGCTCTGACATGGAGAAGCACCTCATCAGGCTCAATGGTTGGCTCTGGAACGTCAGCGAGCGTCAATCGATTTATATCGCCATGCTCTTTGAAGATGATTGCTTTCATTGCAAAGTTAAAAGTAAAAAGGTAAAAGTCAAAAGTGGACCGCGACCTTTTCTGTCATTAAACTTAAACATTTGGAATTTTGCCTTGCACTTTTACCTTTTGAATTTTGACTTTTTACTTAACTTATTTTGTATCCCACACCTATGCCATCTCGGATGGGAAGAAGCGTTGAGATAAAGTTGCAATCGTTAAAGAGTTTTTGGTTAAATGTTTTCACGCCCTCGGTAGATGAATCACCGTGTTTGGCGAGCACCTGTCCAAACCACAGGAGATTGTCGACGATGAGAAGTCCGCCTACTCTGATTTTGGTTTTGGCCAGATCAAGCGCTCTTGGATAATGCTCCTTATCGATGTCAATGAAAATGATGTCAAAGGTTTCGTGCATTTTTGCAAGGATATCGATGGCATCTCCGACATGGAATCTTCCTTTGTGTCCCAGATTGCCTTGAATAAAGAACCGTTTCGCAAGTTCTGAATTTTTTTGCGAAAGCTCTGCCAAATGGACTTCGCCTTCTTCCGGCAAAGCGAGTGCGAACCAAAAAGCCGAGTAACCGAAACCAGAGCCCATTTCGAAGACTTTCTTTGCCGAAATTATTTTCGTAAGTTGGTAAATGATTCGCCCCACAAGAGGTCCTACAATAGGGAAGTTGATTTTGGTTCCGAGGTCTTCCATTTCCTTAAGGAG
>JACQQP010000030.1 GCA_016206945.1 Candidatus Omnitrophota bacterium
CTTTTGCACGCAGTAAGCGGCGCACTTCTTTACCTCATACTTCTGAGAATCACAGGAAAAGCCCGCCCTGCTCTTTTTGCCGCTCTCATATTTGCGGTTCACCCCGTCCAAATTGAATCTTTTGTATGGATATCCGCTCGAAAACACGTTCTGGCCGCGGCGCTCCTGTTTGCAAGTTTCCTCTGCCACATCGGATACCGAGAAAAAAAGAGGCCGAGTTACCAGGCGATGAGCATGATCTGTTTCCTGCTCGCTCTTTTATCAAATCCCGTAAGTGTCATGTTTCCGTTCCTGCTGATGGCATACGACTTCCTGATCCTCAAATGGACTTCTCCCCTAAAATTTTTAAAAGAACATGGGCCTAACTTGTTGATCGCAGTTACCTTCGGTTTCATTTTCATCCAGGCTGCCAAGATAGATGGTTACTTCCGAAATCCCGCCTCGACCCCATTCCCAAATTTAAATCCACTTTTAGCACCGTTTCTCACCTACCAATATGTCCTTCTTGCTTTATTCCCCCTCAAACAAAGTTTTGCTTACGACGTGCCTCATCCAACAAATCTCATCGAGATCATAGGCGTCGTTATTTTGGGACTTTGGACCATTCACTTCATAAAATATACAAAACGCCGCTGGGAAATGGCGTTCTGGAGCTTGTGGTTTCTCATCTTTCTCCTGCCGACCTTCTTCCTGCCCCAACATTCGCTCATTCACGATCGATATCTTTATCTGCCGATTGCAGGTTTGACGATGTTCCTGATTCGATTCTCTCGTGACGAAGAAAACGCGCCTCAAAAACGCGAACGGTTCCGCCGCTTGCGTTTCTCCATTTTGTGTTTGCTGGGAATTGCTTACTCATTTGCAGCATTTCAGCGGAGTCTTATTTGGCGGGACAATTTCACGTTAATGCGAGATACGCTCAAGAAAACGCCGGCTCATTACTTTTCCCACTTGGGAATGGGACTTGCGTGGCTGGCTGAGGGATATTATGACCGCGCCCTCACTCGATTTGAGGCTGCTCTCAAAGCTCCGATCAAACCCCACTCTTACGATGTCGTCTATGGGGCGATCGGCGAAGCCTCTTTTTTAAAAGATGACGACATCGCGGGAGTTGATGCTCTAAAGAAAGCGATCGCGCAGGCGGAAAAACCCATTCACTATATCAACCTTGGTTTTTTATACAGGCGAAGCGGCGAGCTTGACAAAGCAACCCAGGCCAATCGGCGTGCCATTGAACTCGGCGCAAAGGACCCTGTGGTTTACAACAATATGGGACTCATCTACGAAGAGCAGAAGCAATACGGACCGGCGCTTGAGGCTTACCGAAAAGCGATGGAATTAGACCCTCATTTCTCGCCCGCCTTTGAAAATTTCATCCATCTCATCAAAAGAAGCGAAAAATGAAGGGGCGTTACTGGCTTCTGGTATCGGAACCTGAATCCTAAGTAACGCCCTTTAAATATCTAAATTGTTCGCAACGCTAGAACGGTTATGATTATACTTTTTTGACGTTCGTCGCCTGCTGACCCTTGGGTCCATCGGTGATGTCGAACTCAACGGGCTCTCCCTCTTTCAAAGTTTTAAACCCTTCACCGAGGATTGCTGAATGATGGACAAACACATCCTTCCCACCTTCGACTGCGATAAACCCATAACCCTTTTGATCGTTAAACCACTTCACCTTGCCTTTTGCCATTCCTTTTACTCTCCTGTGTTGAATGCTAATCCGCTTACTTTACATTGCCGCCTAGTGGTTCGACTCAATTGAAATTGGGAGTCCCCAATTTCAATTATCGCTCACCACAGTACCGAGCGAACAACCAAAATTAAGTGAGTCGAGGTACTAGGTTCACCAAAAACATAAGCGCGCGTATTGTACCTTATTCATGAAGCCTATGGAAACAAAAAATATAGTACGCCGCTAAGTGAAAAAACGCGCAAGGCGTTCATACAGAGGAGGACCGAAAATCGTTATGCCGATGCCAACGGCACCAACGGAGGCAATTAAAACGGCGGCGGCGGCTATATCTTTGGCCCGTCTCACAATCCGAGAGTAACGCTCACCCACCACGAGATCAGCCATAATCTCAAGAACGGTGTTAAACGCCTCAGCCGTCCAAACCAACACAATCGCAATGATGATGAGCGCCCAACCCGCTCGACCAACCTCAAGCCACCACGCGAAATCTAAAGCAAGAAGAGTCGCGAGCGCATGGACCCACGCATTATGCTCACTCAAGAGCATATCCTTAAAACCTGTGAAGGCGTGGGAAAAGCTTTTAACTCGAGATGCGATCGAAAACGGATTCTCTTTCTTCTTCATTGCATCATTAGCGTAGCGAGAAAAGAAAAAATTACAAATTCCAAATTACAAACAAATCTGAAATCCCAATGACCAAACGGGTAAACCTTCGATTTATTGTAATTTCGGTCACTGTTACTTGTTTGTGGTTTGTTATTTGTGATTTGGGATTTAAGTCTCTTGCTACTTTCTACTCACTGCTCCTTACAGGATTTCCTTAAGGCGTTCTGCGGGGCGTGCGAGGATTGCTCTAGAACCCTTCTCAACGATCGGCCGCTGAATCAAATCTGGGTTTTTTACCATTAAATCAATGATCTCGCCTTCAGAAAGCTTTTTTCCCTCAAGGCCCAGTTCTTTATAAACGGGCTCCTTCTTCTGAAGTAATTCTTCGGCAGAAATCCCCATTTTTTTTAGGAGTTCTTTGAGCTTGGCCTTCGGAATCGGATTTAAATAATAATCAACGGCGTTAAAATCAACTCGGCTTTCTTTCAAGGCCGTGTAAACTTGACGGCATGTCGTACACGTTGGTTTTTGATAAACGGTAATCTTCGACATTGTTATATCCCCTCGAAACGTCTGTCATTCCCGCACGTTCGCCACAAAGCGTTGGCGGAATCCATCCCAAAACGCTTTGTGGACGAATCTCGCCGCGGTTTGTGGCGGACTTTAAGCGCCAGTCGGTCAAGCGGCGCCGCGCCAACCGCGCGCCGTACCGACCGTACGGCACCGCAACACCAAGCGCCCGACCGGCGCTTGACCAAGCGGCGGTGCCGTACGACCGAGCGCCCGACCGGCGCTTGACCAAACGGCGCGGGGATGACAAAAAGAATCAATCACGCCATTTAATCGAACAGCCCATTGATGGAAGTTGCCTCTCTGAAATGGGCTTTCCGGAAGCGAGATTTTGAATCGCCTCTTTTAATTCCCTTTTTTTAACCTGAGACGGTTCCTTCCAATTGTCATCGACTCGGCCATGATAAACCAACTGATGGGATGAATCAAAAAGATAAAGATCCGGGGTGCACTGAGCTCGAAACTCCCGCGCCACCTCTTGGGTCTCATCCACTAAATAAGGAAATGAAATTCTCCACTCCTTAATTTTTTCTTTCATACGGTCGGGCGCATCATCAGGGTAACCAGGATGAATATTTGGATTAATTCCAACGGTATTGACTCCCAATTTCTGGGCTTCCTGCGCAAGTTGAATGAGTCTCGGCCATACCGCCTGTGCATAAGGACAATGGTTGCAGGTAAAAGCGACCAAAAGACCTTTCGATCCATAAACTGTGTCACTCTGATAAATTTTTCCGCTAGGATCTTTAAGTTCAAACGCTGGCATTTTTAGACCAAGCGGAATTGTAATCGATTCAACCAACGCCATGTCCAACCTCCAACAATGTTTGTCATTCCCGCGAAAGCGGGAATCTAGAGTCTCTGGATCCCCGCCTGCGCGGGGATGACATGATCACGTGTGAAATTCCAACTTAGGAATTGCGTCCTGATCTTTTTCAAAACAATTTTTCATATCCCGAATCAACTTTTCCACATTGAGACCAAGCGCCTCACGCCCATATTTCGATAAATAACGCGTCGAGGTTTTCAAAAGCCTTCGCGCTCCCCTTACATTCCCACGTTTCAAGTGGTGCAAAGCCACCGCCGCTTGAATAACGCCTTTATAGAAATTCTTGTATTCATCCTGCGTGGCAAGCCAAAGGTTTTCAATCACCTCATGACATTCGAAAAATTTCTGATCATTAAAGAGTTCAATGCCTTTCTTGAAACGTTCGTCAACACTCATGAAATCGCAAATCCAATTCAACGCGGGATTATAGCAGAAAACTTTACGGGAAGATGAAGAAAATTAGACTAAATACTTTGGGATTCCTGTTTCGATGGACACTTTACCGTTCCATAGGAACAAAAGATACAACGATCGCCTTTCTTTTCTGTCGTAAGCCAAGGGGACGGCTTGACAAATAATAGCCATATGCTATCATTCCTTATGCGAATCCTCGGAAGGGATACCGTCCAAAGCTTCATCGAGAGGTATCCCGATTCCGAAAGCTCTTTAAAGTCTTGGGTACAGGCTGTTGAAGCCAATTCATTTAAGCATTTGAATGAGCTGAAACAGACCTTTGGCTCAGCCGATTACGTCAGGCCTTATAC
>JACQQP010000031.1 GCA_016206945.1 Candidatus Omnitrophota bacterium
CCGTTCTTTTTTACTCTGTTCTCTGTACTCTGTTTTCTGTACTCTGTTTCCAGAGGTGATGGGATGAAATCCATACGGCAGGTTCGTCGGTGGAAAGGAAAGCCTGATTCGGCGGGACACTTCGGCATTTTCGGAGGGCGATTTGTTCCTGAAACGTTGATCGAAGCGCTTGATCAGCTGGCGAAAGCTTATCAGTCTCTGAAACGGGACCGAAGATTTCAGAAAGAACTTGAACATTATCTGGTGACCTACGTGGGCCGGCCCACACCTCTTTATGAAGCGCGAAATTTGAGTCATGCGCTGAAACGCGATCTGAGGGTTTTTTTAAAGCGCGAGGATTTGTGTCATACGGGCGCTCATAAAATCAATAATACAATAGGGCAAGCCCTTTTGGCCCGTTATCTTGGAAAGAAGCGAATCATTGCTGAAACAGGTGCGGGTCAACATGGTGTCGCGGCGGCGACGGCAGCGCGACTCTTCAATCTTTCCTGCGATGTGTACATGGGCGAGGAGGATATTAGGCGTCAGAGCCTTAATGTCTATAAGATGAATTTGTTAGGGGCGCAGGTCATTCCCGTTTTTTCGGGTTCTAAAACGCTCAAAGATGCAACCAATGAAGCCATTAGAGATTGGGTGACCAATGTCGAAACGACTCATTACCTTCTAGGCTCTGTTGTGGGACCACATCCCTATCCAATGATCGTGCGGGATTTCCAGTCGATTATTGGCCGCGAAACGAAGCAACAATTGAGGCGGTCGACGCAAGGATTGCCCGACGCCTTATTGGCCTGCGTCGGTGGAGGAAGTAATGCGATTGGATTTTTCCACCCTTTTTTGGATGAGCGAGTCAAATTGATTGGGATAGAAGCCGCAGGAAAGGGGCTCAATAGCAAACAGCATGCTGCTTCTCTTAGAAAAGGGACGATTGGTGTTTTGCATGGAATGAAAAGTTTCGTGTTACAGGACCGGAATGGACAAATTCAGTTGGCTCATTCGATTTCGGCGGGACTTGATTATCCATCGGTGGGTCCTGAGCACGCGTTTTTAAAAGAAACAGGTCGCGTGCGGTATGAAGTAGCCAGCGACCAAGATGCACTTTTTGGATTCCACATGCTCACACTTCTTGAAGGCATCATGCCAGCCTTGGAGCCAGCTCATGCCATCGGCTATTTGATCAAGCGGGCGCGCAATTTTTCGCGAGGCTCTAAAATTGTTGTTTGTCTCTCGGGCCGTGGTGATAAGGACCTTGACGTCGTTCGCCAATTCAAGATTCAGTCGCCACGCTAATGGGCATGAAAAATCGCTTGACACAAAAAATGAGAGAGGCGGAAGAAAGCAATTCAAAACTTTTCTGTGCTTATGTGACGCTTGGGTTTCCAAAACTTTCGGCCACAGAGGCGCTGATTCCGGCTCTGGAACGGGCCGGAACTGATATTATTGAATTGGGTTTTCCATTTTCCGACCCTTTGGCAGACGGCCCAACGATTCAATATGCTTCGGAGCAATCCATCAAGCAGCACGTCACGCTTAAAGATGCTTTCAGCTTGCTTCGAAAGTTGAGAAGAAAAGGGCTTAAAATCCCCGTCCTTTTTTTCTCTTATTTTAATCCCATCATGCATTATGGCGTGAGTCGTGCGATTCGCCAGTTGCATCAGAGCGGTTTTGACGGCTTAATTGTTCCTGATCTGCCGCTTGAAGAAGGAAGAATGTGGGAATCTTGGTTTCGGCGCTTCGATCTCTCCGTGGTGTACTTGATTGCGCCGACCACGCGAACAAGCCGCATGGCGGAAATTGCGAGACGTTCGAATGGTTTTGTCTATTATGTTTCGCTTCGTGGCGTCACAGGAGCACGAACCTCCGTTCCGTCTGATTTGCTTCGGAACGTGAAAGCCATTCGCAAAGTAACCGAAAAACCGATTCTGGTTGGATTTGGCATATCGAATAAAGTCCAGGCGAAGCGGATCGGCCGCGTTGCCGACGGGATCATTGTCGGGAGTGCCATCGTGGAGCGTCTACGAAAAGGAAGAAAAGCCGTTAAGTCGGTAGCTGCCTTTGCTTCCGGCCTGATTCGATCCCTGAAGCAGACCTAATGGTTTTTTTAGGCCTTGACACGGGGGAAAAGAGAATTGGCGTCGCGCGAAGTGATGAGCTTAACCTGATGGCGCATCCCGTTGGATTTATCGAGCGAGTCAGTGATGAGCAAGTGGTGCGCGAGATTTCGAAGTTCGCCAGTGAGTTTCAAGTTGGAAAAATCGTCGTGGGACTGCCAAGAACCATGAAAGGAGAAGTGGGAAAAGCGGCTGAGGAAGTGTTGGCATTTGTCGAATGGCTCCGCGGAAAAGTGTCGCTCCCAATTGTGACTTGGGATGAGCGGCTGACGACCGCTCAAGCAGAACGCGCTATGATCGAGCAGGACATGAGTCGTGCCAGGCGTAGAGTGAAGAGAGACGCCATGGCCGCTGAGATTATGCTCCAGAGTTATCTTGATTTTTCAAAAGGGAGGGAAAAGAACAAGGATGTATGAACAATCGGTATTGGATAACGGCCTTCGGATCGTCAGCCATCGCATAGGAGGGCGCGAATCCATCGGCCTTGCCGTTTGGATTCGAGTCGGCGGCCGATATGAGAAAAAAAGCTTGTGCGGGATTTCCCACTTTGTGGAGCACATGCTGTTTAAGGGTACCAAAGAGCGTTCCACCAAACAGATCAAGGAAGCGGTGGAGGGTGTAGGCGGAATGCTCAATGCGTTTACGGGTGAAGAAAGCACGTGTTATTTCGTCAAGATTCCAAAACCTCATCTGAAAACTGCTTTCCATGTTTTGCAGGATATGGTGAACCATGCGGTCTTAGACACAAAAGAGTTTGAGAAAGAGCGGACCGTAATTTTAGAGGAAATCAAAATGTACTTAGATCTTCCGTCTCAATATGTTCACGAGATCATGAGCGGTCTTCTTTGGCCGGTTCAACCTTTGGGGTGGCCCATTGCAGGCACCATTGAATCGGTTTCAAACCTGAGACGGATCGATCTTTACAAGCATGTTCAATGTCACTACCACCCAAAGAACATTTTGGTTACCGTCTGTGGTGAAGTAGAGCACGAAAGGATAAAAGCACTTGCAGAAGAGTACTTCAACGGGAGAAGCAATAAGACCATTTCGAAGTTTTCTAGAGCCAGAGTCTCATCAAATTCTAGACATGAGCGATTTCATTTTTTGGATAAAAAGACGGAACAGACTCATTTTGTGATTGGTTTTCACGGACTTTCGCGAAACGATCCTGATCGATATCGCTTGGCTCTTCTCAACATTGTTTTGGGCGGGAATATGAGCAGCCGCCTTTTTGAAGAGGTGAGAGAACAGCGCGGCTTGGCTTATGAAATCAAATCCGGACTTAATTTTTTCGAGGATACGGGTTCCGTTGAAGTTTCGGCCGGCGTGGAACCCAAGAAAGCAGCTTTGGCTATTCGAGTAATTATGCGGGAACTGAAGCGCCTGAAGCAAAAAACGGTTACGAAGGATGAACTCAGGCGGGCCAAGGATTATTTTTTGGGTCAACTTATGCTCGGCCTCGAGGACACATTAGATCACGCGTTGTGGTATGGAGAGCATATTCTTTACGGCGGCAAGTTACCCGATGTCGCCGATATTGAGCGTCATATCGAAGAAGTAACTGAGAAAGACTTACAGAGTTTGGCAAAGCGGTTTTTTAAAACTTCCGCAATTCATCTTGCCTTGATTGGTCCCCTGGATTCCAAATTTGAGGCCAAAGTTAGGTCTGAGTGTGTATGCCCGTGAGCACAAAACAGAAGTTGATTGCTCCGAGCATTTTGTCGGCCGATTTCAGCCGCCTGGCTGAGGAGATTTCCGAGGTGGATCAAGCGGGTTGTGACTGGATCCACATTGATGTGATGGACGGGCATTTTGTTCCCAATCTCACCCTTGGCCCACCCGTGATTCAGTGGATTCGGAAGGCGACGCGCCTGCCGCTGGATGTGCATTTGATGATTGAGGAACCCATTCGGCATTTGGAAGCTTTTCGGGAAGCCGGCGCCGATTGGATCACGGTTCACGTGGAAGCCTCGAAGGACGTATCTGCGACTTTAAAAAAAATACGCCACCTGGGTGCAAAACCCGGCCTTTCCTTAAGGCCGAAAACTTCTGTGTCGATTGTAGAGCCCTATCTTGGATTGGTGGATTTGGTTTTGGTGATGACGGTGGAACCTGGATTTGGCGGTCAGGAGTTTATGCCTGAAATGCTTGAAAAAGTAGGGGCCCTGCGGCCACGCTTTTCAGGACTGATTTCGGTCGATGGTGGAATCAATTTGGAAACGGCTCAGAATGCGGCACAAAAGGGCGCCGATGTTTTTGTTGCAGGGTCCGCCATTTTTAAAGAAGCAAATCGTAAAGAAGTCATTCAAAAATTGCGCCGTTCCGTTTCGTGATACTCTCCTATGGATTTGAATCAGCTTCGAAATTTTTCGATCATTGCACATATTGATCACGGGAAATCGACCCTTGCTGATCGATTTTTATTGGAAACGGGCGCCATTTCTCAACGTGAGTTCCACGACCAATTTTTAGACGACATGGAGCTTGAACGCGAGCGTGGGATCACGATTAAGGCGCGCGCCGTCAGAATCCGTTATCGGGATTACTTTCTTAATTTGATCGATACACCTGGCCACGTGGATTTTACTTACGAAGTGTCTAAAAGTTTGTCCGCGTGCGAAGGGGTCTTGCTTTTGGTAGATGCGGCTCAGGGCGTGGAAGCGCAAACGGTCACCAATTATTATCTTGCGCGAGAGCGGCATCTTAAGACGATTCCTATCATTACCAAAATTGATCTTGCCAATGCGGACGTCCCGCACGTGCGTCATGAAATTGCTCAGATGCTTCAGATTAAGGAGGAGGAAATCCTTACGGTCAGTGCGAAACGGGGGGAAGGGATTACCACAATTCTGGATACCATTATTGAACGGGTTCCACCGCCAAAAGGAGATTTGAAAGCACCTCTTAAAGCATTGATTTTTGATTCGCGCTACGACTCGTATAAAGGAGTGATCACGTACGTTCGTGTTGTGGAAGGAAGGGTTCGGCATGGTGAGAAAGTTCGGCTTATACAGGCGGATCACATTTATGAGGTCATGGAATTGGGAGTCTTTACGCCGCATGAGAAGTCTGTTTCTGAGTTGGCGGTCGGTGAAGTGGGGTATTTGACGGCCAATATTAAAGATGTCTCGCACGTTCACATTGGCGATACCGTGACAAATGCGGATCGGCCTGCTGAAAAACCACTGCCTGGTTATGAGCCTGTGAAGCCGATGGTGTTTTGTGGGCTATATCCCGTAAATGCGAAAGATTATTCTTCTTTGAGAGATGCGCTCGCGAAACTGAAGTTGAACGACGCTTCTTTTGTTTATGAACCAGAAACTTCGGCTTCGCTCGGTTTTGGCTTTCGGGCAGGTTTTCTCGGTTTGTTGCACATGGATGTGATCCGCGAGCGATTAGAACGGGAATTTGATTTGGCTCTTTTGGTCACAGCACCAAACGTCGTTTATCGTGTTGTGGAAACAAATAAGTCCGTTATGTTTCTCGACAATCCAACCAACTTGCCGCCTCCAAATCATATCGCTTCGTTTGAGGAGCCTTATATTGACGCGCGGCTTTTAATTCCTGCTAGTTCACTTGGCGCGGTGATGAAGCTCTGTCAGGACCGCAGGGGAATTTATGTGAGCACCGAATATATCGATGCCAACCGAGCGATGCTCATTTATCAGATGCCCTTTGCTGAAATTGTACTTGATTTTTACGACAAGATAAAATCGCTTACGAGCGGTTACGGATCCCTCAATTACGAATTTATTGGATTTCAGCCGTCTGATCTTGTAAAAATGGACATTTTAATTAACGGACAGCCTGTTGATGCCCTCTCGCTTATTACTGTTCGCCAGAAGGCTTATCACCGAGGGCGGAGTTTGGTGGAGAAGTTAAAAGAAGTCATCCCCAGACAACTCTTTGAGGTGGTGATTCAAGCCGCCATTGGTTCAAAAATTATCGCGCGTGATTCACTCAGGCCGCTCGGCAAGAATGTGACCGCCAAATGTTATGGCGGTGACATTACGCGAAAGCGTAAACTGTGGGAAAAACAGAAGGCAGGGAAGAAAAGAATGAAGCGAATTGGAAAAATAGATCTTCCGCAGGAAGCATTTATGACCATTCTTGAGGTGGAATAATGGAAACTTGGTTTATCGGATCATTAGTTTTATTGGCAGCAGTCATTTTGTTTCGCGATAAACTTTATTCGGAGTGGCACGCGGCGCGTTCCGATTGGCGCGGATGGCTCAAACGGATGTGGAAGGAGTGGGGCGAACCTTTTCTCATCGCCGCCTTAATTGCGATTTTGATTCGAACGTTTATCCTTGGTCCTTATAAGATTCCGACCGGCTCAATGAGACCTACCTTGCTGGAAGGAGATCGGATTTTCGTCGATAAAATTACTTATCGGTTCAGGCCCCCTCGGCGTGGCGAGATTGTGGTATTTAAGTATCCTGTTGAGCCCAAAAAAGACTTTGTGAAGCGACTCGTCGCTTTTGGCGGCGAGGAAATAGAAATTCGGGATGGTTCGGTCTTCGTTAATGGAGAGCGTTTGGATAACCTTCCTCAAATCGCAAGCCACTACTACTACAATCGAAGCGATTGGGCCTATGCTCAGGAGGGTCAGAAAATTAAAGTGCCACCTAGCACTTTTTTTGTTCTCGGTGACAATAGTGCCCAGTCGAGCGACAGTCGCAATTGGGGCTTTGTTCCCAAGGCCTATTTGATCGGCCGCGCGTTTCTGATTTGGTGGCCACTCGACCGAATCGGCATCGTTTTATAATTCAACTCTCACTTTGACCTTGCTTCTAGGGAAGTGAGCCTGTCAAACTGGTTCGTCCCCCTTCCGGTCCTTTTCAATAAAATGTTCCTTAATTCAAAAAATTTCCTGCCGCGGGCTCAATTTTTTTAAATCCTTGCCGTTTTATATTACAAAGGCGTTTCTATGAGGCAAGATTATGGTACAAGGTGAATTATTTCGCGAAGACAACTCCTCTTATATCAATAATTTCGAACCCAAATCCAAAGGATCCTTCTTAGGTCGCCATCAGGTAACCCTTACACTTGACAAAGGGCTCTTGGTTCTTTTGGGACTCACGGTGGTCTTTGTTTTAACTTATTCCTTTGGCGTAGAGAGGGGAAAACGAGCGGTTGAAGAGCAATGGACGTCGTTTTTTCCGGCCCATACGGAGTCGTTTCGACCTACGGATCAGGGCGCTCCTCCTCAAAGTTTAGTAGGGAGTCTCGAAGAAACCGTTTTGAAGATTAATCCAGAGGATACTGCTGGCACTGCTGCCGAATCAGGCAGTAAACCAGAACCCCAGAATGATCACCTCGTTCCAGCTCCCGTGGAAGTACCAGTTTCCTTGTCGGTGGCCTCTGGGGTAGCCAAGGAAGGTACGTATACGGTCCAATTAGTAACCTATAAGGACGAACAACTTGCAACTCGCGAGGTCGATCGTCTGAAGGCGAAAGGCCATAGGGGGTTTGTTATTCCAAGCGGGCCTTTTTACCAGGTATGTGCTGATTATTTCGAAAACCTTTCTAAGGCTCGGGGTCCGCTCAAGAAATTTCAGGCAAGCGGTCGCTATCCAGATGCCTTTGTGAGGCCTGTTATCCGAACTTCGGGGACGCCCTCCTAAGCCGAATCCTTACATTTCCTAAGTTTTTCGTAGTCAATCAACCACAAGATAGGTATAATATTGTCCCCTGAAAGGAAGACCGGCTCATGACGCAACATTCCAGTTTAAAAAGCGCTTCGGTTGGAGCAAGGCACCGTAATGTACTCAAGCGGCACGAAAGAATCCGCGTTCTGCAAACCAATGACCAATGGGGTAACCGGCATTCGGTTTATAAATTACCGAAGCTAAAACTCATAAAATTGAAGCTAAAGAAGGTAAAAACTGAAAAAGAGGGAGAGGCACAAACCGAAGGAGCGGCCATCCCTCAAACGCCACAAGAGGGGTCTCAAAAACCTGCAGCAAAATCATCTGCCGAGAAGACCAAAGCACAGTGATCAACGAAACGTGTGAGATGCTCAAATGGTGACGATTCGAAAGTGTCATCCTGGTGATCAAAAAGCGATTCAAGATCTCATTGTAAGAATCATGAATCATGAATTTCAGAAGGAGCGTCTAAGCTTTCCGATCGAAGATTTGGACGATGTTTGTTCCTCTTATGGGAAACTAGGCGAAGCATTTTTTGTGGCGCAGGAGGATGGCAGGATCGTTGGTACCATTGGAGTCAAACAGGAAGACGAAAGAACCGCACTCATGCGGCGGCTTTTCGTTGATTCAACCTATCGGCGGAAAGGAATTGGCGGTCAACTGATTGAGCGAGCAGTCGAATTTTGTCGTGAGGTGGGGTATGACGAGCTGACGTTCAAAACGACTTCAACGATGGACCACGCGGTTCGTATGTGTGAAAAAAAGGGATTTGTTGCAAAGGCTAAGCTTGGGGTAGGTCCGATTTACCTTCTCAAATTTGCCCTCTTTTTGAAAGAAGAACCCATTTTGTCGCGAGGGAAAAAGGCAGCTTCTTAATTTTCCCGCGCTCATTCCACATGCTTAAAAGAGAGAAATAACACGTGAGAGTTTTCTCGAAAAAAACAGAAGGAAATTCGCTCCATACCTTGAATGAACAAGAAATTCAGAAACGTCTTTACGGACGATATCACCGCGACTCGGCGTCTTCGGTAAAGAATTTAACGAACAGTACGGCTCCCCATCAGGTAAAAGTAGTGGCTCCCGAAGAGTCCATTTCTTTCTCGGATTGGCTGAGGGCTCATGTCCGCGCTCCCTTGCGTCAGTTCCTACAAAGGATTCCGTGGAAGTTTGCTGCCATCGTCACGATTACGTTGATTGCAATGATCGTTGGCCTTCAAATGATTTCATTTTGGTTCGGTCAGTTAAAGGCAGCTTCCGATGCTAGAGAAATTAGTCCGCGAGCGGACGTCCAAGTGAAAAAGGAAACCGCAGAAGTACGTGTTGAAACAAAACGGCCGGCTGCATCCCTTGCTTCTCCGGCGAGCATGGTTGCGATATCGCAAGAGACGCCAAAAAAGAAGTACTATGCCGTTCAAGTGTGTACTTATCAGCGTGAGCAGGATGCCCTGCAACTCATAGAAGAATTAAAAAATTCTCGTTTTCCAGCTTTCTACGTTCGATTACCCTCTCGGCAACAAAAAACACTATATTATGTTGTCTTTTTGGGAAAAGAGGAGACCTACCAAGCTGCGAGCGCAAAGCTGAAGGAATTCCGAAAGACCCAGATATTTCAAAGATTCTCAGATTCGTTTATTCGATCGATATAAACAAAGGAAGACATTTATTTAATGGTTTGGGCAGGTTTAGATCAACGCGCGTTCCCACGCATCAGTGCCCGATGTGACATTTTAATTCACGATCATATTGGCGGCACCATTAGGGCTAAGACGCAAAATCTCGGCGGCGGGGGCGTCTGCGTGATTCTAAATCGTGAGCTTGAGAAATTGTCCAGGGTTCGTCTCCGGCTCATCCTTGAAGAAACAACCTATCCGATTGAGTGTGAAGGGCGGATCGTTTGGATGGTCCGAAGTAGGGAACTGCCTTCCGGCAAGGTTCATTTTGATACAGGGATCGAGTTTCTTGGTTTGAGACCGCTTGATCGGGAGCGAATTAGCGCCTTCATTGAAAATCGTCGGCCCTCTTAACCATGGCGAGTGAATCCTCATTTGACATTGTCTCCCAAACCGATTTTCAAGAAGTCGACAACGCAGTCAATCAGGCTATGAAGGAAATAAAAAACCGTTTTGATTTTCGGGGAAGCAGAAGCGAAATCGTTTTAAAGCGGGAAGAGAAGACAATCACTTTATTGGCTGACGACGATCTCAAACTGAAAAATATAATTGAGATTCTGGAGAGCAAGTTTGCCAAGCGTGGGCTCTCTATAAAATCGCTGAAGTATGGTGTGCCAGAAAAAGCCTTTGACGGATTAATGCGTCAAACGGCTGAAATCGTCCATGGAATTCCACAGGACAAGGCAAAGGATATTGTGAAGAGAATCAAAGATCTTAAATTAAAGGTCCAAGCTTCAATTCAGGGCGATGAGATTCGCGTAACCGCTCGTAGCAAAGACGACCTTCAAACCATCATTCAATTTCTCCGCGGCCTTAATTTAGACTTGCCCTTACAGTTTACAAATTATCGTTAGGCGATGCCATTTCCTGAATCTTTTGGAAGGTTATTAGGGAATTTCGGTGATTTGGTTCAGCTTGCAAAGGATGAAAATTTTCGGAAGTTTTTGTCGCATCCTAAGGTGCAATCTCTCATGAACGACCCGGAGTTTAAACGTGCCGTTGAGGAAAAGAATGTGTTTAAGCTTATGGCCAATCCTGAATTTAGGGAGCTCGTTGAAGATCCAGAGGTTCGTTCCGCGTTAGAGGGTATGCGCGCAAAGTACGAGAAAAGTGAATAAATTTTTCTCCGCTCTCTTGAATTTTGCGAAACATGTGTTATACTTCTTTCAGCGTTAAAAAAAGTGTCTCTAAGTGGTGCCTGCTAAAATACTTAGGTGATCAGAACCAGTTTTTTTAATATTCAAACCCGTGGGGACACAGATGTTGTGGACATCACTCCACACGTTGTAGAAGCACTCAAAAGGAGCAAGCTAGAAGAGGGACTAGCGACGGTGTTTATTTCAGGTTCTACAGCGGGGATTACTACCATCGAATTTGAACCAGGTTTGGTGAAGGACGTGCGTACTTTGTTTGAAAAAATCGCGCCAAAAGAAAGTCGGTATTGTCACGAGGAAGCCTGGCACGATGGGAATGGTCATTCGCATCTTCGTTCCGCACTTTTAAAGACCTCATTGGCAGTCCCATTTCTCGATCGCCAGTTATTGCTCGGAAAATGGCAGCAAATCGTTTTAATTGATTTTGACAATCGTCCCAGAAACAGGCGTTTGGTCACTCAGTTTGTCGGTGAGTAACCGTAACTGGAAGTGAGGTGTACCGTGGTGAAAGAGAGACGGAAATTTAAGCGATTCGATGCCTATATGAACGTGCAGTGCCGATTGCAGGAGGCAAAGGCAGAGGAGATCTCCGGATTGACCAAAGATCTGTCGCGTGAAGGAATCAAAGTAAATACAGACCGTCCCATTGAAGCGGGAACGCTTGTTGATCTCGAAATCAGTTTGCCCGACGAGACTCGTCCCGTTCGAAGCACTGGAAAAGTCATGTGGTCTAAGTCTGGAAGCGGAGAAGAAAGCGGTTATGATTCGGGTGTGTGTTTTCTCTTGATTGATCCCATTGATAAGTTCCGCATCCTTGACTACGCTTATAATTATTGGCTTGAGACAAAGGTCAATGATTTCTCTGATCCAGAGGAGTTGTCGGAACTCAACTGAATCAGGAAAACCGCACAAACTTCTACTCAGGGTACCTCGGTTCCATATTTAAAGCGATCATTCTAATTAAATCTCAATGGCTAAGGGATACGTCCTCGCGATCGATCAAGGCACAACAGGTTCGCGGGCCATTATTTATGACGCGCATGGAGTTTTGAGAGGGTCTGCCTACCAAGAATTTCACCAATATTATCCGCGTCCTGGTTGGGTAGAACACGACCCAGAGGAAATCATAAGCTCGGTAGAAAAAGTAATCGCTCGTGCTTTAATTCAGTCACGTATTTCACGTAAGCAGATTCGAGCGATTGGCATCACGAATCAGCGCGAAACCATCGTCCTTTGGGATCGCAAATCGGGAAGGTCTTTTGGAAGAGCGATTGTATGGCAAGACAGAAGAACCGATGCGCTCTGTCGCTTGCTTCGAGCTCAGGGCCATGAGCCGGCGGTTCACAAGAAAACAGGATTGTTTTTTGACCCCTATTTTTCAGGAACGAAGTTGCGGTGGTGTTTTGATCATCATCCCGCTTTGAGGAGAAAAGCGCGCTCAGGAATGGTATGTTTTGGAACGGTGGATAGTTGGCTTTTGTTTCATCTAAGCGGAAAAAAAAATCATGCCACCGATTTCACGAATGCTTCGCGGACGCTTCTCTTTGACATCCGGAAAAAGAAGTGGGATCGCGATCTTCTCAAATTGCTCCATGTTCCCGCGTCCGTTTTGCCAGAAACGAAGCCCTCAAATAGTTTTTTCGGCAGGACAAAAAACTTCAGGCCATTGCCCGATGGCATCCCGATGCATGCTTTAATGGGGGATCAGCAAGCCGCTCTTTTTGGACAAGGATGTTATTTTCCGGGAGACAGCAAGAATACTTATGGAACAGGCTGTTTCCTATTGCTTAATTTGGGCCCTCGCCTGGTTCGCTCCCGCGCAGGACTTATCACAACCATTGCTTGCGACGCAAAAGGAAATCCTGTGTACGCTTTGGAAGCCTCCATTTTCATTGCGGGTGCAGCGATTCAATGGCTTCGCGATGGATTGAAAATTATTAGGAAGGCCGGCGAGACGGAGTCCATAGCAAGGCAAGCCCCTGACGTTGGCGAACTTGTCGTCATCCCTGCCTTTACAGGTCTCGGAGCACCCTATTGGCGGCCAGACGTTCGGGGAGCTATTTTTGGAATTACTCGCGGCACGACTCGTGAAATGCTCGTTCGAGCAACACTCAATTCAATCGCGCTTCAGGTGAAAGAAGTGTTTGATCTAATGGTGCGGCAAAGCGGTGTCCGAATCCGAAATTTAAAGGTGGATGGCGGCGCAAGCCGCAATCGTTACTTGATGCAACTGCAAGCCGATTTGTTGGGTACGGCGGTCTTGAAGACGGATCGAAGCGAAGCCACCGCTTGGGGTGCAGCCAAACTCGCAGGTTTGGCTTGCGGTTTTTGGTCTCGCCTCAAGAAGGTAGACAGCACAACACGTTATGAGCGATTTATACCTAAGCTGAGCATCAATTCCCGCAAGCTGTTTCTCAAAAGATGGAAAGACGCCGTCCGCCATCTTATTACCTGAAGCTTATTGAATACCCTCTTTAAAAGATTCCTCTTTTTTGCCGATAATATCACCTAAACAGGACCGATGGTGAGGCATGCCATTTAGTTTCTTACAGTTTTGGAAAAAAGCTGAGCCTAAAAGTAAAGTTCCGGTTTCCGAAATCCCCCTTTTTTCTGCCCTAGGACCCGCTGAGTTAGAACTGATCGAAAGTAAAATCAGGCGCGTCGAATATAAAAAAGGGGATGTCGTTTATCGGATCGGGGAGAAGGCAGAAGCGTTTTATCTCATACTGCTTGGCCGATTTCGTGTGATTGGAATAAAAGGTGAAACCCTTGCCGTCCTTTCGCAAGGTGATTATTTCGGTGAAAGTTCAATTCTTCTCGGACGTGATCACAGCGCTACCGTCGAGACCAAAAATGACGGACTTGTTTTTAAGATCGATAAAAAGGATTTCCAAGAGCTGCTGACGGCTATTCCTTCTTTGTCACTTCACTTGAGCCGCACCCTGGGTCATCGCTTGACCCGTGGCGTCTCGCGAACTGAAGTTTCGAGCACAAAAGTTATTTCTATATGTGATTACGGTTTTGATTTTGAGAAAAGCATCTTTGCTCAGAATTTGGCCGCCATGCTCGCAGTGCACGGAAAGAAAAAAACAATTGTCTTGGGTTTGGAATCACGCAATGAGAGCCGTTTTAGCGTTCAAAAAGGACACACATTGCCGTTGCTTCATTTTCAATCAGCAAATTCGGAGCACATCCAGAAATTGATTTACGAGGAGCGCGCTGGTTTTCACTTCCTGCGCGTGGGAAATGGGGTTAATGGAGGTGAAGCCAGCTCAGGAATGGCGGCATTGATTGGATTCCTGATTGATCGGTATGATTTCGTTTTGCTTGATTTACCGCCTGATTTTCGCGACATTGGCGTCAAAGCGCTTCAACAATCTGATCTTGTTTATTTTCTTGTCAGAGAAACCCAGCGCACCTCCGCAAAGGCGCTTTCCTTTTTGAAAGAATTCCGGACTTCTTTCGGCTTTACAAGCGATGAGGTACGTTTCATTGTTTGCGAAGAAAAATATTCACAGCCTGCCATGGGGAAACCAATGTTTGGAGAAGCAGAGGCCTTTCCAGTCTTTGGTTTTCTTCCCTATGAAGCCGATCTTTATGAACCGCACGATGCGTCTCGTCCCGCGTTTGATTTGGAGAATTCAGCTAGTAAATACACAAAGGCAATTCGATTTTTTACGCGTGAGCTGACGGGAAGACTCGTAGGGCTTGCCTTAGGAAGCGGCGCCGCTTTTGGATTTGCGCATGTGGGCGTTTTGCGAGTTTTAGAACGCGAGGGGATTTCGATTGATATGGTTGCCGGTTCTTCGATTGGAGCGCTCATTGGAGCGATGTGGGCGAGTGGATTGAACGCGCAAGCGCTTGAAGAAATTGCTTTGAGCTTGGATCATAAGTCTACGTTTTTCAAGTTGATCGGATTTCAAGATCTTTTGCTGCCGCATGACGGATTTTTTAAAGGAGATCAGGTGACGCGATTTCTACGGCATTATTTGGGACGGAAAACGTTTCGAGTGCTTGAGATTCCCGTCAAGATCGTGGCTTCCAATCTTTTCACTGGGGAAGAGGTGATTTTCGATGAAGGGGATGTGGTTGATGCGATTCGTGCGAGCATCTCTATTCCCGGGATTTTTCGCCCTGTTCGCATGCACGACCAATATTTAATTGACGGTGGCGTGGTGGATCCTTTGCCCATCGAAGTGTTGAGCCGATATGGGGTCAAAAAAATTATTGCCGTCAATGTTCTTTCTGCTTCAGAGGATCATGCTCAACGTCAGAGATTTTACGAGGCAAGAAAAGCTGAGGAAGAGGAGGCAATCAAGAAAAGAAGCTTGATGGGAAGAGCTTGGTATTATCTGGCATCTCGCCTGAAAGGGAGGTATCGTGCCAATGTGTTTAATGTGCTCATGAACACGATTCAATTTCTCGAATACGGCATTGCGGAATCGGCGGCCCGAGGAGCCGACGTTGTGATTCATCCTGTTTTAACAGACGCTCATTGGGCCGAGTTTTACTCCGGAGCTAAGTTGATTCGACGGGGAGAGGAAGAAACGCTGAATCAATTGAGTGAAATCAAGAAGTTGGTCGAAGAAAGCGTTTAGGTGATTGAAGAATGGTTTGACAGTAATTTTGGCCTATGCTAGACTCATTAAGTTTTCATGGCTAAATAACTTACAGTAACTGAAGCTCATTGTTTTTTCACGATAATTTCCGTTCAGCTTAGGCCTTGCTATAGGGGAAGGCCTTTTTTATTTTCCGCCAAAGAACATGGCGCCTGCCTGCCGGACAGGCAGGGACCCGCCACGAAGTTTGGCGGGTAGAGAGGTATTATGAAACAGGTCGTTATCGTTGATGGGTTACGGACACCTCAAGGAAATTTAGGCGGAGTTTTTAAGGATCTTTCTGCTCAAAAGTTGGGAGAAATTGTTGTTCGGGCCCTTTTGGCACGGACGAAACTTGATCCCATAGAAGTCCAGGAAGTTATTTTTGGATGTGTGGGTCAACAAAGCGATGCCCCCAACATTGCCCGTGTCATTACGCTTATGGCGAATCTTCCCATCACGGTCCCTGCTTTTACGGTGCAGCGCAACTGTGCTTCAGGTCTTCAAGCCGTCGTGTCAGCTTATCAGATGATTGCTCTCGGCGAGGCAGACATTGTGATTGCAGGGGGAACCGAATCCATGTCTTCGGCGCCTTACGTCAATCGAGATTTGCGATTTGGAAAACGGCTCAGGCATTCGGTAACAGTAGACTCACTTTGGGAAGGGCTCACAGATCCTATTGCCAACCAAATCATGGGGGAAACTGCAGAGAATCTGGTGACCGAATTTAACATTTCTCGCAAAGAGCAAGATCAGTTTGCTCTTCTTTCTCATCAGCGGGCATTTAGGGCCACGCGTGAGGGAAAGTTTAAAGATGAAATTGTGAAAGTTGTGGTGCCAAAGAAAGCCTTAGGCAAAGAAATGCCGGCGGAGTCCGTCATTGCAGACGAAGGTCCGAATCCAGGTCTGACGGAGCAAATACTTTCCCAGTATCCAGCAATCTTTCGTGAACAAGGTTCTGTCACACCCGGAAATTCGTGCCCAATTTCAGACGGTGCCGCGTGTGTTCTCCTTATGAGTGAAGAGAAAGCGAAGGCGCTCGGTCATCAACCTTTGGCTTTAATTCGGAGTTATGGTTTCGCTGCTGTAGAACCAGAGCGAATGGGCATCGGCCCGACATGTTCTGTGCCCATTGCCTTAAAAAGGGCAGGAATGAGTTTGAAGGACGTTCAACTCATTGAATTGAATGAGGCGTTTGCCGCGCAGTTTATTGCCTGCGAGCGGCTCATGAAGTTTGACCGAACTATCACGAATGTCAATGGCGGCGCCATTGCGTTAGGCCATCCTGTTGGCGCGACGGGTGCGCGGCTTCTGGTGACCCTCCTGCATGAAATGAAGCGTAAAAATTTATCCACAGGTTTGGCCACCATGTGTGTGGGCGGCGGCCAAGGTGGCGCCATGATCGTGGAGCGGAAGTGACACGGAGTGTCATCCCCGAATGCAGCGGAGCAGCACTGCGGCGAAGCCGCATGTGTTTTAA
>JACQQP010000041.1 GCA_016206945.1 Candidatus Omnitrophota bacterium
ACCATAGGTCTCGTGGTGGGATTCCTCGTAATCAGCCTCCTGCTCCCCATTTTTGAGATGAGCATGGTCGTTCGGTGATCCCATCACCTCCCCGTACGCCGCCTCCTCTTAAGATGAGCGGCGTATTTTCGAAGAAAATGCAAGAGCACGCTTCACTCGGAGTACAGGATTGTTTCTCAAAACATGCTCTTGCCGTGGAGGTGATGGGATGATCCCACGTCGATTTTTGCCTAGGGCGTTTCATGCTCTCAATGCCGCTTTGAAAATCACCGTGTCGTTTTCTCTTTTTTTAATTGTGTTCAGTTGTCTCGGTCGAGCTCAAGTTCTAAAGGAAGGATGGCAGGAGCTTAAAAACAAACATTTTAAACTCTACTATCTCGGAGCAAATCCCGTGTTTCCTGAACGTGTTTTGCAGTTAGCCGAGCAGTATTATGATGAGGTCGCGAAGTCATTGGGCTACGCACGCCGAAGCGATTTTTGGCTTTGGGAGAATCGGGCCCTGATTTATCTATATGAAACAAAGGATGAGTTTCATGAAGCGACGAAACAGCCGGCTTGGTCCAATGGGTTTGCGGTCCTTTCAAAGAGGACGATTGTTTCTTTTCAAGGGTCTGAAGAATTTCTCGAATCGGTGCTGCCTCATGAGCTGGCCCATTTAATCTTCCGCGATTTTGTCGGCGGAAATAAGACCATTCCGCTTTGGATGGATGAAGGCTTAGCGATGGCCCAGGAAAAAAAGAGAATTCCTGAGCTGGATCAATTGGTGACCGAGGCGATTCGTCAAAAGAAATGGATTCCCCTTGACACGTTCATTCGCATCCGTTCTTTGCATCAGGTTTCTTCAAATGAGGCCGCGCTTTTTTACGCCCAAGCCCAAAGCCTGGTCCGTTTTTTGCTGAGTTCAAGCGCGGGCGCAAGCTTCGTCGCTCTGTGTCGTGATCTTCGCGATGGCCATCCTCTGGAAGAGGCGATCCGGAAGAACTATCCAAAAACGTTTCGATCGCTTAAAGAGCTGGAAACAAAATGGGTTGAGGCTCATGCGTAGGATTGGTTTCATAAGTTGGTCACGACCCCCTCACCTTTCTCCTCTCCCCCTAGAAGGGGGAGAGGGTAGGAGTGAGGGGGAGTCTTATCAAACCGGTTCTAAGACTAGTGGGCTCACGCTGATCGAGTTGGTGACCGTTGCGGCGTTGATCGTGATTTTAGCGGGCCTGGCGACAACCCGGTTTGTTGAAAGTTTTCAAGCGCGGCGTATGGATCACTTCGTTAAGGAGCTCGTTATTTTTCTTCGCTATGTTCAATTCAAAACCATTGAAGAAGGCACCATTCATAAGTTAGAAATAGAATCAGATTCTGGGGGGATCCGCGGATTTAGCCAGGATGAGAAACCCTCCAAATTTCGCGAAATCAGGACCCCCTTCTTCAACCGCTTCCGGAATCCAAAGCCTTTTTCAATCGGCCTCGATCAGGGAGACGAAGTCTATTTTTTTCCGGACGGGCGGATCAGCTCAAATATGTTCTTAATCAAAAGTGACTCTCAGGAACAAGCGAGCATCGCGGTGAAGAACCGACTCGGCGTTTTTGAGGTAGCCTTCCATGAATAAGAAGGCGAAGCGGGGAGCCCTCCTTTTTGAACTTTTTATCGCCCTCCTGATTTTATCCGTTGGAATGACAAGCACCCTTCACATTTTCACAGAAGCGCTCTTTGTAGGGCGGAAGAATCAAGAACGGCGCGAAGCAGAACGCGAAATCAGAAACCTTTTGTTTCCTTGGTTTGCCCAACCGGGCCATTCCACGGTTCCGGAGAGAGGAAGACTCACCATTCCCCTTGGGGAGGGCACGGCGCCATTTCGTGATTGGTGTGAAATACACGCTGAGAACCTTAAGTTTCCTCACCACACACTCGGAGGAGTGGAGTCAGAGGAAAAGAAGGCTGAAGCCATGTCCAGGCCGAGCCCCTATTATCGTGTTCATTTACACGTGAGCCGTGAAAACCGCACAGCGGTGCTCGATTTAGATACCGTGATCTTAAAGCAAGGAAACGCCTCGTGAAACCTTACCGTAAAAAAGGGTTTACGCTCATTGAACTGGCAGTGGTGACGAGCCTTGTCGCCATCATCCTGAGCGCGCTTTATGTGAACTTTCAAACGGGGCTCATGGCTTACAGGCGTAGTGAAGAACATCTTGTGGAACAACATGAAGCAGTCATTTTTCTGAATCAATTGGAAGGAGAATTGAGAAACGCAATCCCTTACTTTCATCCCGATTTCCAACATCATTTTGTTGGTAAGGAGCGTTCCGTTGTATTTCCAGCCCGGCTGCATCAGTATTCCGCCCATGGGGTTCAGGAAGATCTTTATCTGGTTCGTTATGAAGTTGTTGGAGATCAACTGGTTCGGACGGAACGCAAATTAAGAGAGAAATTTAAGGATAGGACGGAGCAAAAAGAAACCGTATTCAAACGATTGGAAAACTGCCGGTTTGAATTTCTCTATGTTAATTCATCCGATGAATTGCAATGGAAAAAAGAATGGTTGAATGTACCTTATGTTGGACTCCCGCGAGGAATTCGGCTGAGTCTTCGAGGCAGTGTATTTGGGGCCGAAGGAAAAGTGGCGGAAATTCTTTTACCTCAAGGCGTTCTCCTGAAGCAAGGATCATGAATCATAAAGGAAGTGTGTTGATTCTCTTCGTCTGGGTGTTAGTGGTCATGGCGTTACTCGCCTTGAGTATCGGGTTCCGGACGCGCCTGGCAACCAAGATTGAGGGGTATGAGCTGAGGCGTTTTGAGATGGGCTATGATTTTCTTTCTGCCGTGAATCTCGCGCGTTTTTTCATTGATTCTGATGATCAACCGCGCGTCGATTTTTTGGAGGATAGTTGGTATGGCACGCCCAGTCAATTTACGGAAATGGATTTTTCGAAACGATTCGACCTAGAAATTAGCGATGCAGAAAGTAAAATCGATTTGAACAAAGCACAGGAGCCCTTTCTGATTCAATTCTTTGAGACGCTTAAGAAGCACGGCATTCCCCTCAAAACTGAACCCAAGAAGTTGGCGG
>JACQQP010000034.1 GCA_016206945.1 Candidatus Omnitrophota bacterium
ATCTAAGAGAATTTCTATTTTATTTGGTGACGCTTCCGGAAAGTAAGAAACCGGAATACGGCATCGATCAATTTTACTTTGCATTTCACAGGGAAACTGGATATCTCTACGCTGTATCGGTGTACAGTGTTTACGTTGAAAGACCGCAAGGAAAACCCGCCATCCTCATTAATTTGTTGGCATTGAGCGCTACGCGGGAAGCTAAGGAAATTGCGCCCGCTAAAAAAGAAGTGAGCTCGAAGGAGAAATTGATCAATTTTATCGTGCGGCTTATTGCAAAGCGGCATGAAGACCTTGTTCTTCTCAGGAATGGCACCTATCAATTTTTTCCTGCTGGCCGTTATCAAGCTTCGGGAGGTAAAAAAATAGAGTTCATATCCATTCCTGCGGAGACAGATTCCAGAGAAGGTCTCGAATGGTTCTTCAATCGAATGCCACGCAACGTTAGCGCTATCATAATCGAAGCCGGTCTTAAAAATGCTGCTTTGGATGCAGCCGTAAATCAGTTAATTCATTCCATTGAAAATCATGAAAAAAAGACCTTCTTCATTAGAAATATGCAATCTTCTTTGGAGTTACTCAACAGCGAAGATACAGATCCACAGTCGATTGACTTATTAACGCTTTTGCTCGATCTGGGTATGGTTCAAGATGAGACGGAGGTTCATCAATTTGTTTTCATCGAGTCTCCTGAATTTGAAATTCCGGCCGGTAAGATTCAATTTACGAAAACAGGTTTCGATGAATTTAAAGTGTTCGCGCGCGATCATAAAAATAAGTTCAGGGCAATCATTCGTGATTTGGTTCGAGCAGGTCGAAAGGGAGTCCAGCAGCAAGGACCTCTGTTCCCGCTTTGGAGCGTGCCATTCGGAGGCGGAACCAAGGGCAACTTTCGGATGTTCTATAAAGTCGAGAACGATCATTTTCTCATTACGGCAGTTCGGAAAAAAAAGTCCACTCAAGAGGTTGACAGACAAAAGGAACTCGTTGCGATTAAAGAAAATGGTTTTCAAAATGTGGCCAGGGTAAATCTCAATGAGACGGCAAAGTTCCTTCACAAATACCTCCACATTAATACATCTCCTGCCCGTGCGGAGGCGCGAGATCCTGAGATACAAAATCAAGGATTTCTACAAGAGATTCATGAAATCGGAGGGGGAGATTTCGGCATCTCGGAGAATACCGCGAAGGGTACCGCGGTCAAGCTCTCTGTGATCGGGGACAATCAGGATTTGGCCAGTAACCGTGTGACGGAGCTTGATGTGACTCCCACGTTGACTGACCGCGAGATAACCCGCCCTGCCAAGCGCCCTGACGAGTTGGCGGCCCGAGAGGCGGGGAAGTTTCATGTAAGGGAAGGAAGTCTAGATCGCAAGCTCCACAATATCACGACCGCGCCCAGGGCTGACCTCCCTGGCGTCGGGGGAAAGGTAGAGCGTAATGGCCTCTCTGATATTCCGGAGGGCCTCCTCCTTGGTACGGCCTTGAGTCCAGCAACCCCGAAGAGCGGGCACCGACGCAATGATGTAACCGTCCACTCCCCGTTTCAGGACAATCTTGAGTTTCATAGGCGATCAAATAATAGCACAGCTTCTCCCGCGCCGCAACCTTGGTCTTTAGCATCCCGCGCTGAGCCTGTTGAACTCCGCTCAGAACTTGGTCCTGAACGAATAGAGGAAGTCGAACGGGCCGAGGTGCGCCACATTGAAAATAGTACAAAGCAGGAATCAATCAAAGCGCCCCGAGAGTCCTCGCGCAATGAAATTCGCTCTGACGCGAGGGCCGAGGTGCGGATAGAACGGCAAATGAAATATTTAAAAGGATTAGTTTCAACACTTAAGCCTACCAACTTAACGAGTGGTATGGCCCTTCAGCAAAGTCTTGTCGGCATTAGCGAACAAATCGAGGCAGTGTTGGATGAAATTCGAGATTCTGGGCAATTTGAGAAAATACGACTTGTTTCATTTTCCAATGTTCAACTAGGTGACGTCATTTCGGACGACGACACAAACAAATATTATGTTGCAGTTGGTAAACAATCGCGGGACCAGCAATGGTTATTTATAGCACGGAACAAAAGTGAATTTCTCGAAGTGCCTTCCGATCGTCCTTTAAAACAATCGAGATACTCAAAGTTGGTGCCCCGCGCCGAGGTCTTCGATTCGCGCGCGGAAGCGCGCTTCACTCAGCCCGAGAGTCCTGAGCGAGGCCCGCTAGGGCCGAGTCGAAGGGCCGAGGTGCGGATGTCCACCACTGCGGTAGATCAGTTAGCGGACCAATTAATGGAACAATTTCGAACAGATGGGTTGTTGAGCGATCCCACACCTCTTTTCAAGAAAGAAGACCCCATTGTCTTACAGTTGTTTCAAGAAATCTTAACCGAGCAACCAGCCGAAATCATTTCTCGGGATACCACCAGTTGGGAAGAGATTACCCAAGCTGTTGCTGCCCACCTTGAAGCAAATCCTGGAAGGGCTCTAATTATTATTGAAGGAGCAGCAACTCACATTTGGGGGGCCATACTTCATACGGAGCGAAATCAGAAAGTCCGCTACATTTCAGCGACAAAGCTGAAACTCGATGCTGAAACTGTGCGTGACAAGACAGCAATCTTACCCAAAGATAAGGAAGAAGACAAGGTGCGCCAAAAACTTAAAGCGCAATTGAAACGCAGTGTCGGCGTAATCAAACATCTGGGTTACGACTCTCTCGAGGCGTTTGTCCGCGATCGTCACCAACCGAAGGACGCCCACCATCTCATGGTCGGTTTGGAAGAGACGGGGTACCATTATTTGTATAGCGATACAGAATCAGACCACATCGCATTCGATCGAGTAACCCAATTTCTAGATTCCTATAAGCCGCAGACTATCTTATATATCAGGGAGGATCTCGCTGTAGAGAATCTTAAGAAAATTCATGCGGGTCTCCGGGCAGGGAATTTGCAGGAAGTTTTGGAAAAAGATCTTCAGGGCGCAGAATATGACCCCCTCCCTAGGGACCAATTTCTTTTAGAAGCAGAGAAAAGAGGGATCAAAGTAACTCTTGCTGCGTTTGGATGGAAGGATCGAATTGCAAAGCCACGCGCCGAGGTGCGGAACCGTAATGCTTCAGCCTCAGCTTTTTATCAAAAGAATCCACTTCTTCAAAGTCATACACCCGAGAATCTGAGTGATACGCTTAAGTGGCTTTATGAACACAGAGCCCAACTTGGTAATAATAGCCTTAATTATCTGATATTAGCTTTAAGTGTTTCCGGAAAGCTTCCTGAAGGTGAAAGCCCTGAGGCGTGGCAATTCTCAGCCGCAGCTTTTGATTTTTATTTAAGCTCTCCACTTCTTCAAAGTCATACACCCGAGAATCTGAGTGATACGCTTAAGTGGCTTTATGAACACAGAG
>JACQQP010000035.1 GCA_016206945.1 Candidatus Omnitrophota bacterium
ACGTATGAAACGTAAGTGCAGATGATTTCGGCTTTCGACGGTAGAATCGATTGCCACCAGTTCTCGAAGCTTGAGTTGAAGTGGACTCTTTAATTGATCGAAAAGGTATCGGAGTTTGGCTAAAGGCATTAGGTGTTCCAGCCCTAACGGGTCGTGCCTCTATTAACGGTACCGCCTCCTGATTTCTCAAATGGGGCGAATCAGATGTCCTCAGAGAATCATTCTTGAAGGGATCTCTTAGCGAAACTCTCTGAACCTGTTTCCAATCCGAATAAAGAATGGGTTTTTCCAAGGATGGAATGTTAGCAGAGTTGCTCAAAGTATTTGGAACCCGAGCAGGAGGAGAAATTGCAAGAGAAGACACTGGCCGAAGAAACGGCGGCAGAACTTCCTCTGGCAAAAGAAAATCTACGAATGAATTAAGAAAAGGCCCTAGAGGAAAGGCGAGCTTATTCATCGAATGAAGCACACCGCTCGTACTGGGGAACAAAGTTGAGAAAGATCGCGCAAGAAAAGAAGCATCCAAATCCTCTGGGTCAAAATGAGCAAAATAAGGACCCAAAAGATTTCCAGGTGCTGGATCGCTAGAAGTACTCGTCAGGCGCAGGTTTTTCTCAAACGCCCCACTTACTACATTCGATGTGAAAGCGCTAAGTGCCCCTGTCGTTCCCGATGTAACCAATTGTCCTGTTGGAGTAGAAACAGTCCCAAGATTGCGGGTCATTCCTTTGAAGAATCGGACAAATGAGTCCTTAAACCGTGCTAATTTTTGAGTCATTTCAAGGGTATCCAAGGGAGATTCTTCATCATTCGTCAATGTAAGGAAGGCAACCTTAAAGTCTTTTTGTGTATTCGGGAAGGCTGGGTTCCTTTGCCCCTCGAGAGCAGTCAAATCTTGAAGTGTAATATTCTTTTTCGTTCCCTTAATCGTAATGCCTGTCGGAAGAACAACGGGGTCAGACCAGGTTCCGTCAGAATTCTGTACCTGGACCAGATTACCGTTATACGGGCGAAGTTTTCTTCCATCTTCTAAGGTAGGATTTTGAATCACAAAGGAGGACCTAACTTTCATTGGATCGAGAAGCCCCATGGTATAAAGATCCAGATCGTTATAAGGCATTGCAAGCGCACTTCTCGTAAAGGCCGCTTCTCCAAGAAAGCTGCGCTTGAGAGTAAACGTCCCACCTCCATTGTCAACCCAGTCGTTCCCATCCATTGGAGAAAATTCGGCGTCGAAGAAAACACTCCAATGGGCAAGGTCGCGCCCAAGCATTCCAAAAGGATTTCCGGCCTGAGCTGTAAGGAAGGCTCCGAAGCGATGAGCCAGCTCCTGCGTGAGAACATTTTCCCAAAGGACCAAATTTTGATCCTTACTGAAATTAGACGAGGCAAATCGAAACTCAGGTCTCGACATAAAAGCAGAATCCAAGACCGCCATTCCTTCAAGTTCCCCGTTAGAACTGGAGCCGAACAAGCTGCGGTAATCAAAGAGCTCCTCTCCGATTCCACTCACATCATTGCGTGCCCCCAAGTAGAAGCTTCCAACCTCATTATCCGATGTAGAACCTTGTGTCTGGAGACTCAGGCGTTTACCACCAGATAAAGATGGAACAAAGACGAGGAAGTCGAAGGTATCCTTGAACGTGCCCAAAAGCTTTTTTGAAAGCTCCAGAGACCAGCCAACGGGCCCCGATTGGGCCGCTTGGCTCAGAACATTATTGTCGAGCGAAAGTTCAAAAATGCCGTTTGAAAGCTGCTTGGGTGGGGACGGTTTTTCGGAATAAAGCACGAGATCCCGTAAGGGACCCACGAATCGATTGCTTGAAGCATCAAGGACAAGGACACGATATTCATAACTTTTGGTAGGAGCAAGCCCTGAGACAAAGAAAATATTTTTTCGATTCGCTGTATTCAAGGATTGAGCAAACCAGCTTGAGGTATTTTTCTCGCGGTATTCCAACCTTACGGTTTTAGGCTGCTCATCTGTGAGAATTTCGATCTTTGCAGAAGTGTCAGTCTTTCCGGTCACACGGCTTTGCAAAACCAGAGAACTGTCACCATCAAATCCCTTGGTTGCGAATCTTTCAACGTTGGAGAACACATCATTTCCAGAACGGTCTGTCATAAGGATCAAATATTCATAAGGAGTTTCTGGGAGGAGATCCGGAATCAGAAGCTTCGCACCTTGAGAGGGGTTAAAAAAATCGAAGAACTGCAACTGGCCCGTATAAAGATTGAGGATTCTGATCTCTGCTTTTAAAAGCGACTCATTGGTTGAAAGCGTCAAGACCGCTCGATCCGTATCGACGCTTAAATTTCGCTGGGTAATTTGGGGTGAGGATGTATCTGATGAGTTAGCGGTCCTAAAGGTTCCCTGAACCGCTTGGGGTAGATCAAAAGGGACGCCAGAGAAAGGCACCACTTCAAGCTTGTACCGATAATCCGTATTGGTCTGAAGACCAGTCGCATCACCAAATACGGTCAGGTAATAGCGGCCGTCAGAACCCCGAAAAACAGGTTCCACCTTTGTGACAATCGGCGTGCCTCCAGCGGCAGGGGTCACTGTAAGTTGGTAGTAGTCGACGATCCACGGATTGACCTCGAAGTTGACCACACCGATGGAAACTGAGGCGCTTGTCACATCGTATACTTTCCCGTAAAGAGCCTGTGCTTTCACTTCGCTTGCGCTCGGAGCCGTTCCAGAGGTTAAGAGGGTCCGTTTTCGAGCAAAGGAATGGTGCGCCTCTGGATCGATGAGTTCAATTTCATATTCATATTTTGTTCCCGCCTTTAGTCCTTCGACATCAAAGATGATTTCGCCTGAAAGCGGCCCTTCGAGGGTCACTGTTTTAAAGGCCTTCCGCCCTACTTCATTGATGTGGACGACCGCACGAGAAATGGTTTCCGAAAGACCCACGCGAATGCGAGCGGAGCTTGAAGTAATATTTTCAGTCTTAATGGTCTTGGCTTGAGTCAGAGGAGTTGTTTCAGGTGTGAGGGTGCGAGTCAAACGATTCAAAAGGTCATAGCTGAATGAGGTAGCTCCTCCAAGCGGACCGGCGAGTGAAATCAGATTACCCAACCGATCATATTGAAACTTAGCTACGATATCATCCGTGGTATTTAATGGATCGCCAACTTCTCTCGTCTCAATCAAATTGTCGTTGGCATCATATTGAAACTTGTTCACTCGGCCTAACGCATTCGTAACTTGTGAAAGGCGGTCGCGGCTGTCATAGGCGTACTGCATCTCGCCACTGGCGGTACTTACCTTCTTCACCTGCTCACTCACAGGATCATAGGTAAAATTGATAAATCGATTCAGGGGATCCTTGATTTGAGAAATCCTGCGGGTGGTTACTCCTCCAGCCGTCTCATAAGTGAGCGTACTTGACTTTCCAAGTGGGTTCGTAATGCTCGTGAGATTTCCGACTGAATCATAAAAGAAGCTCGTCTTATTTGAATTGGCATCAGTAACACCAGAAAGATTCCCTTTTGAGTCATAAGTGAACTGCGTGACCAAAGCAGTTGGATAATAAGCTGTCAGATTGCCGTTTGCATCACGCACAGGAAGGACACCTTCCATCAAACTTTTCAGATTCCCAGTGGCATCGTAGTCGAAGAATTGCCCAAAACCAGTTCCTTCTTGGTTGAAATGGAGACGGATATCCCCAAGATTTCCCCCATAGTCAAATCGTGAAATATGCCCGAGCGGATTTGTCATCGTTCTCTCGTTTCCAAGTCCATCGTAAGTAAACTGAGTTGTCTTGCCTCGCGGATCTCGAATGGATGTTGGACCAAAGGCACCTCCATATGTAAATTTGGTTTCGCCTCCTACAGGATTCCGAACGCTTAGGAGACGAAAAAACGAATCGTACGTGGTTTTAGACTTTGCTTGATTCAATGGATCGAGGGTAACCGTCTCGTGTGTGAGGAGATTGGGCGTGATTTGCCTTAGATTTCCATCTTGATCCTTCTGACTCGTCAGCCTTCCAATCGCATCATATGTGTTCGTAAAGAGAACTTTCCCGGTGTGATCCGTCGCCTTGAGAAGGCGGTGCGCAGAATCGTAATCGTAAGTGATCTTCCGGTTTGTCCAGCTTGGTGTCATCGTTTTTAAATCGCCCGTCGTCGCGTCGTACGTATAGGCAATCGTTTTTCCCTCAGGACCGTTTACTTGAGTAATCCGGCCCGACGAATCATAAGCGAGATTGATTTGCCTTCCTGAAGGAAGATCCTTAATCGAGCTTAAACGTCCAGAAGCGTCATAACCATACTGAATTCGATTTCCACTTTGGTCCTCAAGGAAATCAAGCCGGCCATCGGAAAGGAAATGAATCTGGCTTCGATCATCGTACTGAACCGTGAAACTGCCATCTCCGTTCATGGCCAGATAGCTTCCTGTAATCGTTCCATCCGGGCTATAAACTGGAGCACCATCTGTAGTCCGAAATCCTACGAATGTCATATCTTCGGTTTGTTGATGGATACGATCTGAAAAACGGATCTTTGGAAAGAGAATTTTAGTCTGTCCGTTGAAGACATAGGTTCGGCTGACCTCAGTAGATTCAATCGAATAGGGCAAGAACGTCCAACCAAGACCAAGTTTCGTGCGGACCGGTGAAAACGAATCATAAAACCGTCGCCACTCGAGGTCAAAATCGCCCGTCGTCGAAAACTTCAAGTCCGATTCCTGCCAATAAAAATTAGTGTCTTTACGAGTCGGGGCAAGCGAAAAGGCAGACGCGTCAAATGATTTCCCACTGGCGGTGAAATCCCACTTGGTTGTTAAATCGGTTGGTCTGACATTAAGTGAAGCCGAACGAACGCCCGCTGCTGTTCCCTGGGTATCTGACAAATAACTGAAATTAAGACCATTGATAAAATCGACGCTGACACCGCCTCGAATGACCGCCGTCCCACTTGAATTTTCTCCGACTGGAGTTGTGCGCGGAGTCGACTTTGTGGGAATCGAAGCGCTTCTCAACCAATTCAGGTCTACAGGAATGTTGTGATCCAAAATGAACTTTGCTAATGCGACCGCTCGAGAAGCTTTCTTCAACTCTTCGAAGATGGGATAAAGCCGCGCGAATTCATCATAATAGGCAGTAAAAAAATCAGCGTAAGCCTTAGCCTCTGGATCTTCAGCACCTCCTCCAACAAGAAGGTCCTCTGTAAGAAGTTGTACGGAATTATTGTCGAAAACAAATGCATCCTGCTCCGCCGTCCGAACGAGCTTCATTTCCTTTGGAACAAACCAGAATCGGGAATACCGCTCACCAAGTCCACTCCATCTTGTTAACATATTCTTAAAACCGGGGATTCTTACCGCAATGAAGGATTCCGAAATGTCATAGCCATCCTGAGTGATTGTACTTTTGGTAACATTGTCTTTGCCTAAGTTAATCGATTTCATCATCCGGTCCGCCTCGTAAACCACCCAGCCAAGTTGGGTGTCTTCAATTCCCGCAAAATGCTTTACCGTTTGCTCCCTAGACCAATCCGGTTTTCCATCAGGACCCAGCTGAGGATCAATCGTAACACCGGGATCTTGCTGTGTTCCAAAGATCGCCTTAAGGGCCGTGATGAAGTAATCCACCGGGATCTCAGGCACCGAAACTGCATCCTCACTCAGGAGAACTACTTGACCCGTATACGGATCAAAGGTCACGCCCGTGATGTCTTTGATGGAAAGTCCAGTCACTTGAAGCGCTTGGTTCAAAAGTACGCCGCCTCGTGAACCCGCACGGAGCGAACCAAGAAAGCTTTGGCTCCAATTGCTTCCTAAACCAATGAATCCGCCTGCGCCAGCAATGAGTGAAAGTCTTAGCTCATTCGCCCCTGTGAATATCCCTTTTACAAAGGGGAGTGAACTGTCAAGGCCCTCAATTTTTCCATGCTCGGCAGGGTCGATACGGATGATCTCTCGCAACCAGCGCATCGGGCTCTTTGATTCTTTCTCGCCCTCCCTAAGCACTTTTGGAAAGATCTTCACGGCAACGTCGTAAAGATACTGCACAACAGCTCTACCCTTAGGCGATCGACCAACCTGTTCTCCTAGTTCATTTAACCATTTCGATAACGACCCAGCTACCTTTACATCTCTCGCTGCACCTAAAGGAAAAAGACTGATTTCGAGCTCATATACGACTTGACGGCAAAGCTCGCTACCTTTACACAACCAACGAATGGGATCTTTTAAGTTTTCCGAAACTCCTTCAACGGTTTGATCGACTAAGCCCGTTGGATCAACAGAGTTAACCGGATTATTTTCCACATAAGGATAAGGATTCAATCTTTGGGTTTCGGTAATCGGGCCTAAGATGGGATCTCGCGAAATAAACCGTCCAAGGTTCGGATCGTAGTAACGGTTGCGGAGGTAGATCAGGTTTGTTTCTGGATCGAGTTGTTCACCCGTGAAAAGAAAAGGACTAAACAGTGAAGAAGTGGAACCAAGATGATTTCCGAATCCTTCGTAAGAATGCGATTTTTTAAGGGCGCCCGCGCTATCCGTCACCGCAATCGTGGAATCGAGCCCATCTTCGAGATCGTACGTTGTGGATTTGGTATCGTAGCGAGTAAACGAAATGCGGTCTAATCCGTAAAGGTAGCTTTGTTTAACTGCACCATTCGAATCAAGTTCTCCCAGCACTTGCGTGATCTCGCGATTAGGATCAACGACGTAATAGGTCCACTCGCCATTGACCCTTTTGCCGATTCGATTTCCATCTCCATCGTAGATAAACTCCACAAAAGTTTGCCCGTCAAACCAAAGAATAAGCCGCCCCTCAAAATCATATTCGTAGTAGATCGTCTTATCAGGTGTGACGCGATGCCGGAGATTTCCCAAAGCATCGTAAACAAAGGTTTCAGTCCTCGTACCAAGCTTAGTGGCCGTCGCATCATACTTTTCTTCGACGAAGCTATTCAAGCGATTGTCCAATCCATAGGTGTAACGCGTCAGGAGACGGGGATTCGTACTTGTGATCGTTAGAGGTGTAAACTCTTTTGTGAGTCGATTTCCCACTTTATCATAACTATAAGTGGTTGTTCCACGAGACGAATCAATTTCTTTAGTTAAGCGTCCAAAAAAATCATACGTGTAGTCAACCGTACGTGTGGTCTGGCTCGCGCCTGAACCTCGCTTTTCCAACATTCGCGTTCGGTTTCCCTCTTTATCGAGCGTATAGGTGTAGGAGGCAATATGGGTTGCCGTGCCATCAGAGTTCAGTTTTTCGTGGACAATTCCCGTAAGCCGTCCGGCTGTGTCGTATGATTGGCGAGTTCGGATACCGTTTGGAAGCTTTCTTTCAACCAGCTCCCCTGCATCGTTATAAGCGTAAGTCGTGATCTTCTCTGTTTGCCCAGCCCGCTGCTCGCGAACTTCGGCGAGCCTGCCAGCTTTGTCGTACGAATATTTGATCGTCGCGCCTCCATAGATCATCTGTGTGAGATTGGATGCCGTGTCGTAGCCATAGTCAATCACTTGACCGGTTGACTGCACCACCCGTACCAATCGATTCGCCTGATCATAAAGGTAAAAGGTGGTGCCAGTTGAATCCTGCATCGAAGTTCGGTCGCCACGCGCGTTATAGGTGTAGCGAATTGTAGAGCCATCCGCATAGGTGATTTTCGTGAGTCGATTGTTTCCATCGTATTCATATTTCGTCTCATCCCCATTCGCATCCCTCTGACTCGTCACATTTCCATTACCGTCATAACCAAAATAGTTTCCACGTTCGGCGTTTTCATCTAAGAAGATTTTCCAAGTTACCGTACGCTTGTTGCCAGCGTTGTCTGTCACACTACGCGTGATCTGATTCCAGCCTCGTGTCAGTTCGATCGCCTCAGTCTGATCCATACTGGTCATATGTAGGTCGCTTGCCTTGTAACGAAGACGATAGTCGCGGTGATCGACATAAGGACTTGAGAGCAGTCTTAGACTCGGCAAAATTGTGTCGAGGATGATCGTGTCCGAAAATGTCGCGATATTCTCTTGTTTGTCCTTGAGTTCGAATTTCACTTCTTTCGTTCCGTCTCCGGAAGGAAGCGTGAGCGATTTGCTTGTCTTAAATGGTTCCCAAGACGTCCAAGTTGTCCCTCCATTTGTGGAGAATCGCATTTGATCCACCCCCGAACCTGTATCTGATCCTGTCAGCGTCAAGGTGACATTAACCGAATTTGTATACGTGGCGTTCTTATTGATCGTGATGGATCCTGTAGGAGGTACAAGATCCCAAGCGCGCTCACTTTCTTGAGGGCCTAATTCTTGAGGAACGAAATTCGGATCTTTCGTGATTAAAATTTTGTCGAATCGAAAACCATCGTCTCTCATCCATACGTTCAGGGTATGGAAGCCAGGGCTTGCGATTTCAAGACTTGCCCTGACATTGTCCAATGTGTTCTTTGACCAGGTGAATACGTTATAGGTGGTGAGGACGATGCGATCAGATGAAGTGGTGGCCAGTCCGTCGAGGCCTACATGGACAGAATTATTGGATCCATTGGTCGCACGGCCCCTTACCCACACATAGTAGGTTCCCGTGGATTGGAGATAAAAGTTATACCTCAGTTCAGGGCTGTTCGTCGTATAGCCCGTATCACGACGAACTCCAGAATCAGGCCCTGCATATAAATATCCTTCCCCGGAATATCCGGTGAGAGAAGTTTGAAGCTGCCAGCTTTGACCTATCCTGGCTATTTTTTCGTGTGGGTGTTCTGATTCTACGACCACGAGGCCTCCTCGCTCACGGAATGGATCACTAGAAGTAGTCGTTGTTGCAAAAAGGACTGTTTTGTCTGACGTGGCGGAAATCTGACTCGTTTGATCTGTGCTGGCTTGAGAGACCGGATCAGTTACTTCTCGAGTTACACTAGGATCCGAAATTGTCGCAGGAGTGCTGAATAGAAGATCTTGATTTTCTCCAGGCAAGCTGTTCTGAACCGCTGTTGCGTCAGAATCAAAAAGTTCACTATGTTCATCTTCCAATTCTGTTGGATACGACAACGGCGAGTCATCTTGCAAAAAGTCGATTGATGTCTGTGGAATTCGGCTTGAGTCAGACCTTTCAGTGGGTTCAGGAGAGGCAATCGCCTTGACAGGTGTACTTTCTGGGTTTTGCCATTCGATGGGCTCAGCTTGAAGAGGAATAGCAATTTGAGTGGTGATCAGGGAAAGGACCAGATGAAGGGCAGCGATCTTATGGAATGATATCCTGGCCTTATCAATGCAAATCCATTTGATGCGTTGCACTAAAGCGTTGTCCTTATTTTTGGAATAAACAAAGTGATACTTGTTTTGTAGGCTTGAGTTAGACTTTTTTCATCTTTAACTAAACTATACCCGATGATTTCCTATTTTGCAAGAGAACGCGACAGAATATAATAAAATTGTGCCATTTCCAGGTGGGACAGGTTTAGGCATGAAGAATCGATTTGTCAATCAAGCATCGGTAGGGTTCTTCCTTATCAAGAAACTCCTCGTAACGCATTCTTCGCTCGTCTCCGGTTGAACCCAGGTCCATACAATATACA
>JACQQP010000039.1 GCA_016206945.1 Candidatus Omnitrophota bacterium
AAAGAGAAATATCATTGAAGCTATTAGCTGTCATCTGGAGAGTCTCTTAAAAGAGGGCGCACGGCTTCCTGAAGAACCTGAAGAATTCGTAGGCTCCGTCGAAATCTCTATTCCTACTCCATAACTTTAAATGTCCGAACGTCTCCCTTCGTTAAAAGCGAAGGATCTGATCCGGCTTCTCCAAAAAGATGGTTTTCTCCTGGTCCATCAAAAAGGAAGTCATGCGACTTATAAGCATCCTCTGACACAAAAAAGAGTTACCGTCCCAATCCATCCAGGCAGAGATCTCAAACGAGGTTTGCTTAAGGGAATTTTAAATGATTTGAACATGACGAATGAAGAATTCGTCAAGAAATTGAAAGGGTAAAACAGGTGAATTGATCTTGTTTCACCTGTTTCCTGTTTTCGCTTTTTTCACCTACCCATGGGCGCTGGTTGAGATTTCAATGATTGGAAGCATCATCGAAACTACAAGCACTCCAATGATCGAGCCTACGAAAATCAGCAGAAGAGGCTCCATGAGGGTCGTCAGGCGCGCGAGAAAAGTATCGATCCGCTCCTCATAGTAGTTAGCTATCATGTTAAGGAATTGCCCGAGTTCCCCTGTTTCTTCACCGATGCTGATGAGTTGAGTCATAAAGACAGGAAACAAATTCGATGATTCTATATGAGCGCCCAATCCGTGCCCCCCGCGGACTGCTTCCTGGGTTTCCATCAGCACTTTTTCGACAACCGCGTTAGCAGCTAGGCGCGCCGAAATGTCAAGCGCCTCGAGAATCGGCGCCCCCGCACGCACAAGAGCCGAAAGTCCCCGCGTGAAACGGACGATTGAAACTTCCAGGATGAGCGTTCCCATAATCGGAGATTTCAGCCGAATCAGATCAAACAGAAAGCGGCCTGCCGGCTTTCGAATGGCTAATAGGAAGGCGCTTATCAAAAGCACAACAACAAGCACCACGCCAATAAAATAGTGTCGAATGATGTGGCTTGCAAAAAGGACAACCTGCGTAATAACGGGAAGCTCGATCTTAAGCCCTCTAAATATTTCCTCAAATTGGGGAATGATTTTCAGGAGGAGGAAACCGACGGCACAAGTTGCAAAAAGGATCAAAATGGACGGATAAAAAAAGGCGGAGATCACCTTGCTTTTCACCCGCTGGGCCGCTTCCTGATAATGAGCAATCTCGCGCAGCACATCAGGAAGAGTTCCCGTCTTTTCCCCGACTTTAATCAGGTTAAGCCAAACTGGGGGGAATACCTTGGGGTAACTGCTGATCGCAGAACTTAAAGAAAAACCTCCGCTTAAACTTTGGATGCAGCTTTCAAGAATGCTTTGAAAATAAGAGTTTTGCGTCCCTCTCACGATGATGTCAAATGAGCGGAGGAGCGGAACACCGGCCTGGAGGAGCGCCGAAAGCTGAACCGCGAAGGAAATCAGTTCCCGGCTGCCCACCTGCGGGAAAAGCTGGAGGCGCTTTTTTTTCCGGGCGCCTGCGCTTAAAGCTCTTTTCGGTACCTTGAACCGAGCAGCCTGAGCTCCTGTTCCTGTAGGTTTTTTCAAAAGGGCGAGGCCGAAAAAAGCCGGAACCTTCCCGAACCCCGTCGTCAGTTCTCCAACGGAGATCACGACACTGCCGTCGCGGAGAAGCTTGGAGACAGCCTCTTCTAAATTTTCGGCCTTGACGGTAATGGTTGCAATCTTCTCCGGGGCGCCGCGCGGTCGTACCCGGCACTTGTATTCCTGCAAATGGTCACTCATATAAAGTCAAAAGTTAAAAGGAAAAAGGCAAAAGGTAAAAAACGTCGTCCGCAAAGACGGCAAGCTTCCTTTGCCTTTTCACTTTTGACTTTTGCCTTTTCACTTTTGACTTTACTCATAAGTAATGCTCAGCACTTCTTCCAAAGACGTGATGCCTTCTTCTACCTTCTTCAGGCCGCTTTTGCGGAGCGTCGCGCAACCTTTTGCCTTTTGAATTTCACGAATGGCGTCAATGTCCGTATGGGCGGAAATCGCGCGCCTCATCTTTTCATCAAATGGAAGCAATTCATAAATGGCGGCTCGCCCCCAGTAACCGATTTGACGGCACTTTTTGCAGCCCATCGCTTTATAAATGGTAGGAACTTTGATTCCAAGATCCTTTCTGGTTTGCTCATCCACTTCATGCCGAACCTTACAGTGCGTACACAGAAGCCGGATGAGCCGCTGGGCTCCCACCAAAACGAGGCTCGCGGCCACAAGATATGGTTTGGCGCCGATGTCGATCAAGCGGCTCACGGCGCCGGCTGCATCATTGGTATGAAGGGTGCTCAGAACCAAATGGCCGGTTAAAGCCGCGCGGATGCAAATTTCGGCGGTTTCTTGATCGCGGACTTCGCCGACAAGAATAACGTCCGGGTCCTGACGCAGAAAGGCTCGAAGCCCCGTCGCAAAGGTGAGGCCGATTTCCGGCTTCACGAGCACCTGATTGATCCCCGGAATCTGATACTCGACCGGATCTTCAATCGTCAGGATATTGACCTTGCTGGAACGCCTCCGGTTCACCGCGGCATAAAGCGTGGTCGTCTTTCCGCTTCCCGTCGGCCCCGTGAGAAAAACAAGACCATAGGGTTTGCGAATCGCCTCTTCAAAGAGCGCCAATTGGTCCTCCTCAAAACCTAGGGACTTCAGATCCAGAAGTTCCGTCCGCTTGTCAAGGAGCCGCATGACCACTTTTTCACCGTACACGACGGGAATGGTGGAGACCCGGACATCAATTTTCCGCTCCTGATACTGCATGGAAAAAGAGCCGTCCTGCGGAACCCGTTTTTCGGCGATGTCGAGCTTAGCGAGAATTTTGATACGCGAGACGAGCGCCACGTGAAATTGTCTCGGCGGAGGCGGAAGCTCATACAAAACGCCGTCAATCCGGTAACGAATCGAGATTTTATCTTGGAAAGGCTCTACATGGATATCGCTGGCACGGTCATCGGCAGCCTTTTTCAAAAGGACATCCACCAATCTAATCACCGGCGCTTCATCCGCCTGAACCGCTGCGGATTCGAGGTCCACGGCGTCCTCGTATTTCTCCTGAGTGTAAAGTTCGGAAGCCTCGTGTAAATCAGACGAGCTCACCACTTCTTCAAGTTCTGTCGTCGCGTAAAACCGGCCGATCGCGCTCAGAAGGTCAGATTCAGAAACAAGAACGGCGCTCACTTCACAGCCCGTGAGCTTCCTTAAGTTATCCATCAAAATAATGTCAGGCGATCTTGAAGTGGCCAGTTTCAACCAGTTTCCATTTCGTTCTAAGGGAAGAATGAGATGAGTGAGGGCGAGTTCCTTTGGAATCAGCTCTTTTAAACGCTGATCCATCTTGGGCTTCAGAGGTTCGACGGGAAGAGATGAGGTTTTCGATTTTCTCGAAACGGCCATTTTCAACTGCAACTTGTTTTGGACAAAGCCGCGGCGAAGGAGAATTTTTCTGACCGATTCCTCAGTTTTGGCTTGTTCCGCAAGTGCCGAGTCAAGTTGTTCGCGCGTGATCAGCTTTTTGGAAACCAAAAGCTCACCGATTCGAAGGCCCTTAAGCATAATGTTCCCCTAATTTAACTTTTCACTGCGGTTGATTAAAAGGTACCAGGGTTTTGGCCAAAATACCAGTTCCCGAACCAGAAAATAAAGGAAGTAAATAAGACTGGCCTTCCCCCCATTCAGCCAAAGGACTGATCCGTCCTCTGGCGGAGCGGGGGAAGGTTAGGAT
>JACQQP010000036.1 GCA_016206945.1 Candidatus Omnitrophota bacterium
AAAAATATCCTTTCGGTTCTGATCGGTTCCACGCTGGGTCTTTGGACCCATTCCTTACTGATGCAAGTCATCTACAAATATGCTCCGGGGATTCCCCAAGAGCACGTTGGGCAAATGGGTGTGATTACGGCGGTCATCTTTGCCTATTTGGGTGCCATCACTGTTTTGAGAGGTCAGGATGAATTCAGCATGATGATTCCTTACGTGAAGTTTACGGCGAAGGGAGCTCATGAGGACATCATTTTGCTTGATACGAGCGTCATTATTGATGGGCGCATTGCGGATATTTGCGAGACCGCATTTTTGGGCGGGAAACTTTATCTTCCCCGTTTTGTTTTAAAAGAGCTTCAGCTCATTGCGGACTCATCGGATCCGCTTAAGCGGAATCGGGGTCGGCGCGGCCTTGATATTTTGAACCGGATGAAAAAAAATCCGCTCATTGAAATTAAAATTCAAGAAACGGACTATGCGGAGTTAAATACGGTGGACGCGAAACTGGTGAAACTTGCGCAAGAACTTACGGGGAAAATTTTGACGAACGACTTCAATCTGAACAAGGTAGCGGAGCTGCAGGGCGTGAAGGTGCTTAATATCAATGAATTAGCGAACGCCTTAAAACCCATTGTCATTCCTGGCGAAATGATGCAGGTCCGAGTCCTCAAGGAAGGCAAGGAGCAGGATCAAGGCGTTGCCTATTTGGATGACGGTACGATGGTGGTTGTGGATAACGGAAGGCGCCGGATTGGACAGACGCTTTCAGTGACCATTACGAGCGTGTTGCAAACCCAAGCGGGCCGCATGATCTTTGCAAAACCGACTGATGAAGCAGGTCGTTAGCGTTATTATCCCAGCAGCGGGATCGGGCAAGCGGTTTCGCGAAAGCGTTCATGGCCCACAGCCACCCAAACTTTATTCGCGTCTTGCCAATAAACCGCTCATTGTCCATACGCTCGGCGCATTTAATCATCTTCCTTCGGTGCGCGAAATCATTGTGGCGGTTGAACCTGGCAGTCAAGCGCGCTTCCGGCGCGAGATCCTCTCGCGACTGAAGTTGACAAAGCCCATTCTGCTTGTGACGGGAGGCAGGACGCGAGCCGAATCAGTTTGGAGAGCGCTCAAGCGCGTATCGAAGGAAAGTGTCTACGTTTGTATTCATGATGGCGCCCGCCCTCTTGTCCAACCGGAATGGTTAGCCCATTTGATGAAAAATTTGAATGGGTGGGACGGCGTGGTTTTGGGCAAGTCCATCGTTCCCACTGTGAAGGTATTCGAGCGCAAAACGGGATGGATTAAACGGACGCTCAATCGAAGCGAACTTTTCGAGGCCGAAACTCCCCAGCTGATTAAAAAGGAAATCCTTATCAACTCATACAGATCCTTAGGTCAGCGGGCCTTTCAAGCAACGGATGATGCTTCTTTGGTCGAAGCGATGGGCGGGCGTCTCAAGGCGCTCCCTCACTCGGAACCCAATATTAAAGTAACCACCCATCAGGATCTCGTTTTGGCGAGGAATTTCAGGGGGGAGAATGCCGTCCCGCGCTTTGGTCTTGGTTTTGATCGGCATCGGCTTGTTCCAGAGAGACCTTTCTATTTGGGTGGAGTTCGGGTTCCTGCTCCTTTTGGGCCATTGGGACATTCCGACGGGGATGCATTACTTCATGCGATTACGGATGCAATCCTTGGCGCGCTCGGTGCGGGGGATATTGGAGATTTTTTCCCGAACACGAGCAAATCTTGGAAAAACGTACGGAGCGAAAAGTTTATTAGGGAGGTTGTCAAACTTGCAAAGGAAAGAGGACTTCGGCCTTCGCAAGTGGATGCCACCGTCATTTTGGAACGGCCCAAATTGGGAATTTATAAGAAAAGAGTTCAGGTTCATATTGCAAAATTGCTTTCCCTTGCTCCTCTAGACGTTTCGATCAAAGCGAAAACAGGAGAGGGTCTTGGTCCTGAAGGGCAAGGTGAGGCGATTTCCTGCCAGGCACTGGTGGTATTAACACCCATTGCCCCCACCTCTATCCTCCTCCGCTTGCGGGGGAGGAAATAGGAGGGGGTATGGTTCGCGTTCGATTTGCTCCGTCCCCTACCGGTTTTCTTCATATCGGTAACGTCCGAACGGCGCTCTTTAACTTCCTTTATGCGAAGAAAGAGGGCGGCAAGTTCATTCTGCGGATTGAGGACACCGATGTGGAGCGCTCCAAACAGGAATATCATGATGCCCTGATGGAAGATCTGCTTTGGATGGGGATTCGCTGGGATGAAGGTCCTGAAGTAGGCGGTGCGTACGGACCTTATCTCGCTTCCGAGCGTTTTTCGATTTACCAACAGTATACGAATGAACTGATCCAACAAGGGAAGGCCTACCATTGTTACGTGACAGAAGAAGAAATTGGGGAAATGAAGCAACTGGCTCGTGCAGAGAAAAGACCGCCCAGATTTGACAACCGTGGCCGCGATTTTACGAAAGCTGAAATTGAGAGGCGCAAAGCGCAGGGAATTAGATCCACGGTCCGATTTAAGATCGAGAATCCCAACCTTGAGATCCATGATCTCATTCGGGGCAAAGTGTCTTTTAACCTGGATGAGATGTTGGGAGACTTTATTATTTTACGCCAGGATGGATCGCCCACCTTTCATCTTGCCGTTTGTGTCGATGACGGCCTCATGCAGGTAACACATGTGATTCGCGGTGAGGATCATTTGTCCAACACGCCGAAGCACATTTTGCTTCTTGAAGCGATGGGATTTAAGCCGCCTCAGTATGGGCACCTTTCCTTAATTCATGGGGAAGGAGGGGAACCGCTTTCCAAGCGTCTTGAATCGGTTTCGGTGAGGGAATTTCGCAGGCGCGGCATTTTACCGCACGCCTTGGCCAATTACATTGCGCTTCTTGGATGGTCGCCTGGAACGAATCAGGAAATATTTCAATGGGAAGAACTTCAAAAAGCCTTCGATTTGGCACAGGTGAATAAGCATGCTTCCACTTATGATTCCAAAAAACTCGATTGGGTGAATGGCCAGCATCTTAGACTTCTGAGCGATGAAGATTTCGCAAAACACGCCTTGGCCTATCTGAAGGAACAGAAAGTGTTGAGGTTTGATGAAACGCTCGTTCATAAAATACTTCCCGTCTTCAAAGACAACATTGAGCGGTTTGATCAACTCCCAGAACGGCTTGAAATTTTGCGAGACGACTTTGCTTATGAAAATAAGAGTCTCATTCAAACGGCCGAAGCGAAAGAAGCGTTTCAGGCGGCGTTATCGTTACTGCCTCACCTACGCGGAAATGGTGAGGCGCTTTTTGATGAATTTGTGAATCAATTGAAACCGAAAGTAAAAGTCAAGGGCAAGAGTCTCTTTATGCCGCTCCGCATGGCGCTTACGGGAAAGAAACACGGTCCAGAGCTGAAACGCATTTTCCCTGTTTTAGGTTTGGATCTCGTGAAGAAACGTCTCGAGCGCGCCTTAAATGCTTGACTTAAGAAGGTTATCCAACTTTTGCTTCGAGAACAGAAGCGCGGGAGTTTATCTTTGGTATGAAAACGCGGATGACATCGTCTACAGAAATCATTCTTTTTTTGAGATCTCGTACGTCTCGTTTTAAGATATTCATGTCGACTCGAATGGTGCTAACGTCTTCGGCGATCACAGAAATGTCATTACGGAATGACTCGATCAGAGTGCCAACTTCGGTGCCTGAAAACGGTTTGTCTTCTTTTCTTGATTTGGACATGCATATTCCCCGCGTAACTGATGGC
>JACQQP010000037.1 GCA_016206945.1 Candidatus Omnitrophota bacterium
AACCCAGGGTGATGCTTAAGGGTGTTGCGATCATGTAAAATGCGAACAAAACGAACTCAGACAAGGAAAGCCCGTTATGGTAAAAATAAAATGGTGTCCCAATGATCCCAAGCAGAGTCGTGATCGAGAAAAATACAAGATTAACCCAAATGATCTTTCTAACAGGTTGGGTAGATTCTTCGTTCATAAAACCCCTCTTTATATTAAGCGTACTTCATCGTACAGCTGTTCACAACAGATAATTTTACTATAAGGGGTAAAACACCATAAATTTGTAGTTCATACGAGAATGAAGGGCGATAAAACCCATGGTTTGGACCCTGCGCAATGGGACCAAGGCAGGGACTGTTCCGAAGGGGCTGCCATCGCGTTATTGCGAGTCAATGCATGGAAACTAAAGTCGCCCTTAACGCTTTGCATGCAGCTTAGATAATCAGTTTCATTGAGTGCCAATACAATTACTGGACGCTTCGATTTTATAGTGATAAAATTTGCCCACGACCATAAAGGGAATCTGAAATGAAGCCGATGAAGTTTCTTCTTCTAGTTATCCTTACGGCGTTTTGTTATGGGTGTGCGGGTACGTCCAAGCCGGTCCAAAAGATTGCAAAACCAGTGGATCAAACCGCCGAAGAACTGGTTAAGGTCCGTGAAATTAAGAGCGAGGAAGGTGAAACCCGCGCCGTGGTTTCGCCAACCGATGGGAATGCTGGACAGTTAAAGATCAAATTTTAGTTGTGCAAGATTCCCCAGTATTTTTTGACTCAGTTAAAACCGCTTTAGGAAAATTCCAAGTTGGTGCCACCCAGTTAGGATTGGTGAGTATTTGTTTTCCAAATCGCCATTCGGTGAAGCCAAAGCAGGGAAAAGTTCCCCGGCGTGCCAGAACAATATTGAGAGCCGCTCAATTTTTTTTGCAGGATTTCTTTCGAGGCAAGTCATCGAACCCCGCTCGCATACCCGTTGATTGGCGCTTCTTTTCTCCCTTTGACCAACGCGTGCTGAAAGTTTTAAGAAACGTTCCGGCCACTAGAACGGTTACCTACAGTGGACTTGCGCGCCGCGCTCAAGTTCCTCATGCCGCCCGCGCGGTTGGGAATTCGCTCAGTCGGAATCCGATTCCCATTTTAATTCCATGTCATCGTGTGATTCGCAAGAATGGTTCTCTGGGTGGCTATCGCGGCGGACGGCGTCTCAAGCGGACATTGCTGAGTTTAGAAAGACGGGCAAATTAGAAAGAGGAAATAAGTTTTTCTGTGAATTCGAAGCAGTTGGCTATTTTTGCAAAGGTTGCTTGTGACGAGAAAAAGGGTGTTGACCCACTGATTTTGGATATTCGTAAACTGACCGACATTGCTGAGTATTTTGTTCTGGTTCATGGTACTTCTGATCGACATGTTCGAACCATTGCCGATCACATTTTAGAGCATCTTCATGCCAAAAAGGTGCGTCCGTTGCACGTTGAAGGAAGAAATGAATCTTTGTGGGTGCTCTTGGATTATGGCTCGGTGATGGTGCATGTGTTCCATCATGAGAAACGAAAATTTTACAGTTTAGAACGACTTTGGGGTGATGCAAGCATTGTGAAAGCGGCAGCAAAAAATGAAAGACCAGTTAAGAGCACTCGTCGATTTCGCACTGCCTGAAATCCTCGGCGAGTTAAAACTTGGAAATCTCGATAAGGATCGCGTTCCATACGATGTGGAGCTTCCTAAGGTAAAGGCCCACGGCGATCTTTCAACCAACATCGCTTTTCAATTGGGCCGCACCGCAAAGAAGAACCCATACGAGGTTGCCGTGTTGTGTCAAAAGGTGCTCGAAAACGCGGTACGCGGGCAAAAGCGGTGGCAAGGTTGGGTCCAAGGCATTAGCGTTGAGAAACCTGGCTTTATTAATTTCCGTTTAACTGAAAGTTCGCTTGCGAGCAAGCTCCTGGACATTGCGAAACAAGATCAGAATTTTGGCCGTTCTGATGTGGGGCGGGGCACAAAAGTTTTGATTGAATTTGTCAGCGCAAATCCTACCGGTCCTCTCACCATCGCCCATGGCCGCCAGGCTGCAATTGGAGATACACTCGCCCGGATTTTTAAGATGCTGGGGCATGAGGTTCACAAGGAATTTTATCTGAATGATTCGGGCCGACAGATTGGGCTTTTGGGTCGAAGCCTTTGGGCGCGTTATCAAGAGCTATTTGGGCGAAAGGCTCAAATTCCTGAGGAAGGTTACCAAGGTACTTACTTAGTTGACATCGCGCGAGAACTGAAGGAGAAAAAGGCCGATTCGCTTTTAAAAGTTGAAGAAACTCAAGCGATTCAGGAAGCGACCGATTTTGCCGTTCAGTCGATCCTCGGAGGCATTCAAGAGGATTTGGCTCGTGCGAGGGTTATTTTTGATGAATACTTTAGCGAGCGTTCGCTTTACGAGCGAGCGTTGATCGAGCGAGCGCTGGAAGAACTCAAGAAGAAGGATTTGTGTTATGAAGCCGAGGGCGCGCTTTGGTTTCGATCTACGCGGTTTGGCGATGATAAAGATCGTGTTCTAAGGAAAAGTACAGGAGATTATACGTATCTTGCTCCAGATATTGCCTATCACCAGTGGAAGTTCGAGCGCGGCTTTAAAAAATTGGTGAATCTCTGGGGTCCTGATCACCATGGGTACGCACCGCGGCTTCAGGCTGCTTGTGAGGCGTTAGGGCATTCGAAAGATCAATTGAAAATTTTAATTGTTCAGCTCACGACACTTTACCGGAAGGGTGAACCTGTACGAATGTCGACTCGGGCAGGTGAATTTATCACGCTGAGAGAGCTTATGGATGAAGTGGGTGTTGATGCTGCCCGTTTCTTTTTTCTGATGCGGAAAGTGGAGAGCCATCTTGATTTTGATTTGGAACTTGCCAAGCAGAAGTCAGATGAAAATCCGGTTTATTATCTCCAGTATGCGCATGCTCGAATCTCAAGCATCTTGGCATACGCAAAACAAGGTGTGGAGCGTGAGGTTGATTTTTCCCTGATCCGCGAAGGGGAAGCACTCGATCTCATTAAGAAAATGTTGCAGTATCCTGATGTCCTGAAACAGGCGGCAGAGCACCTCGAACCGTACCGCGTGGCGGATTATCTCAGGGAATTAGCCGTTCTCTTTCATAGATTTTACACGTTCCATCGCGTGGTGAGCGATCAGTTGCCCTTGACCAAGGCGCGTCTCCTCTTGACCGATTGTGTTCGAATCGTGTTGCGTAATGGGCTTGAGATTCTTGGAGTTTCGGCTCCCAAGAAGATGTAGTGTTGAATGGAGAGAAAAGCACTTTTCTTAGTTGGCCCCACGGGAAGCGGTAAGTCAGAAGTCGCCCTCGCACTTGCTCAAGCGCTTAAAGGTGAGATTATCTCCTGCGATGCCATGCAAGTTTATAAGGGGATGGACATCGGAACTGCAAAACCACCTTCTGCTGAACAACGTAAAATTCCACACCACTTGATTGATTTGATTTCGCCCCGATCGGAACATTCTGTATTTAAACATCGCGAACTTGCACTGAAAGCCATGGTGCGCATTTTTTCAAGGAATCGGCTCCCCATCGTGGTCGGCGGTTCAGGTTTGTATGTAAAGGCGATCATCAATGGTTTGGCGCCTCTGCCCGGCAAACGGACGCTCCTGCGCAAAAAACTTGAAGCGCGGGCTCGGAAAAAAGGCCCTTTGAGTTTATATGCTGAATTACGAAAGCTGGCTCCGAAGCGTGCTTCGAAAATTCATCCGAACGATCAAAAACGAATCATTCGCGCTTTAGAAATCGCACTTGTTTCTAAAGACGATTTCATAGATTGGGAATTCCCCTCACCCTCCCCTCTCCCCAGAGGGGAGAGGGTTAAGGGTGAGGGGGCGGAGCGAACTTATAGAATAGTTTCTAAGAAGTCGCAAGGAGATTGGGAATGTCACAGGCAGGGCTTGGAATCAATTGGTATTCGGC
>JACQQP010000038.1 GCA_016206945.1 Candidatus Omnitrophota bacterium
GTCGGAAGCTTTTTCTTTTAGGTCGAGCACGATGATTTTTGCTGAGGCGAACGGCCTAAAATCATCGCGCGCAGAGAAGCGGAGCAAAATGCCCTGGCGGACGGGACGGGCAAGAGAATTAAATATTTGCGGTCTGAGCGCTGCCTGGGGACAGGCAGAAATGCGTGGGAATCAGGTCAAAAGAGAAGGTTGAAGAGCCAGCCCAGGAGGAAGACTTGGGGAAGGGTAACGGCCAGCATCCAAAGCGCTGTTCGTTTTCCAAGATTCATCCACACGAGACCAATTTCGGTATAATCCGTCACCACACCGCCCATGAGAAACGCAAAGGCGTTTCCAAAAGCCCCCGTCTGCTTGTAAATTTCAAAGGCAAGTGGTGACGTTCCTTCCGAACAAATTTCAAGTACCGTGGCAATGACAAGGGTCATGAATAATCCAAAAAGAGAAGGGCCTAAAAAACGGTCAAAAACATGAGGCGGCACAAAAGCAGAAATAAGGCTTGCCAAAACAATTCCAAGCAAAATCCACCAGAGGATCATATCGGCCAATTCATAGGTTCCCTTCCAAATCCCACGAAGATCCTGCAAGATTTGATTCGGGCTGAAATGATAACTTCTAAATCGTGCTGCTAAATCTTTGCGAATCGAAAAATCTGAAGCAAATGAGGTTGTATTTTTATTTGTCTCAATCCAACCCTTTCGGTCCAGGAATTGAAATACAAGTCCGGTCACAATGGCCACCCACAGCGCGGCAAAAATGATGAATATCCCACGCCAACCAAAAAAACCGATCAAAACAAAAGTAATGGTCAGGTTCGCCCACGGACTTGCGAGAAGGAAACTCACCACGGAGGGCCCAGAAGCGCCTTTCTTGTGAAGCTCTATAGAAAGAGCGAGCACGCCGTGGCTGCAGGCGCTTGCCAAAAAACCCAATCCCGCAGATAAGAAAATGGTTCTTTTGTTTTTTCTGGCCAAAAGCTTCGATATATATTCCCGAGGAATATAATAATCAATAAGGCCGCCTACCAAAAAACCAAGAAGAAGTGGAAACCAAAGGATCCGTACATATTCCAGCAAGGAGATGCGGAACGCTTGAAAAACGGAGAAGACAAAAGAAAGCAAAAGAAAAATGACGGTGACTGACGCGACAATGAAAAGAGGTTTTAAAACCCAACTTCTTTTACGGCGAACCTCTCCTTTTGCGTGGCAGGCGTGATCATGCTGATTCATAAACGAGCATCCCGCCAAAGTATCCGGCAACCGCCACCAAAATATTTCCGCTCAGTGAAAGAAGGAGTTGCGTGAATCCATAATGACTCGTTTCGGGCTTCGCCAATCGCCAGTAACCGGCGCGAACAGTATAAAACAGAAAGACCGTGATCGCCGCAAGGACATGAGTTCGAACCTTCCCTGTAATATTTTGAATTCCTCCCACGTCAATGAGACCACCCGCCATCGCTAAAATCATCATGACATATCCCAAACGGAAAGAAAACCGCGCAAAACGGAGATAAGCTTCATCTTTTCGAGAAAGCCAGAACGCAATCAGAATCAGCTCTAAAAAATAAAACGCAATTGGAAAATGAACCAGAATTGGATGAATGGGGATAGGAAGTTTCATAGTCTACCTCTTTACCAACAATGCAAGTATAAATAAAACACGGAAAGTTTCAAGCAGAACAAGACAAAGGTGACACCTTTGTCTTTGTTTGAATCTTTTCAGTCTTTACTCCTAACGCTGGAGGTTATGCGTGCGGTGAATCGCTCTATGAAGTTCGGGATTGATCTCGAAGGAATCTCTGGCGGGCTTGGAAGGCCGGTCTTATTTTGGTTACTTCCTCAATTCATTGAGTTACCCGAAGGAGGATCGGAAGAAAACAGGGAAGAATACCTATTGCTCAAGTGCTGTTTCTTTTGAAATAAGTGTCTCGCCCTATCGAAGTTTTCGACGTGCTCCAGCGGCGCCCAACCAGCCAAGTCCCAGGAGGAAAAGGGTTGAGGGTTCTGGGATCACAGCGCCGTTCTCGATGCTCGGATATTGACGCAACGTGAATTCGTAGAAGCCGTCCCTCGCGTTGGGGACGCTATCAGCACCAGGAACATTGATCTGATAAAACATTACATTTGATGCGTCGGCCGGAAAAATTCCGTCTTCAAGCCAAATCGCATTGTCCATAAACATAACCGTGTCAAAAACCGGCAGAACCTGTTCCAAGGGAGGAACAAAATACAGCTCGTCCTCGTCACTTGACTGGACAAAAGGATCTGAATCGGTCGCGTTATCGAAACCGCCGTAGCCAAGTTCTAAGTGATAATCGTCCCAATCCTGGCCGGTCGAGTTGTGGAAGAATTCAATGACACCGTAAAGGCTGTCCTCTCCTGATGAACCGTCCACTTCAAACTTGATGTCAATGGGGTCAACCGAATCATAAACCTTGTCGATGATAAGCTTACCGTCGATTTCAGCAGCGGCTTCTCCACCGGGCCCTTCCACGGTAAACTTTCCATCTACTTCCACCCCGTTTGCAACGCCGGTAATAACGGCCGCCTGAGCAGGAAGAGCTAGTAGGCTGATACCGTTGATGAATGTGATCATAAATAGGAAGGTTCGAATCATACGTGCTCCCGGTTGTGAGTGTCCAAAATGTTCGTCAACAATGAATATGAGACAACACTTTACCCCTTACTGTAGAATATTACGTAGCAATTCCTATGCCAGTGGGGCGGCCCAAATATTTTAGCTGTTCCTATGGCTGCGCTGCCAAAGTGAGCGCCGATAAATTACAGAACTGTGGAATATTTCAGACATATCGTGATTTTTTTGAACATATGCGAGGACTGGGGACTGGGGAATCTGCCGTTTGGCTTCGCGGAACTGTAAAAAAGACTAATGCTGGTTTTTGGCACGCTTGATGCAATCTATAATGAACACAAACCATCTCATGGGAGCCTATTGAATGGAACTAACTGCAAGACAAACTTCAAATTACGGCGGCCTGGTTTCTTGGTCGCTTGGTCTGGTTCTCGCTTTAGCAATAACGGTCGACTTCTTGCGCGGCCGAATCGACATCATCGGAACCTATTACCTTCGCAATTATCTGGGCTATGGCCATTTCGCATTGGCTTACCTATTTACTTGGCGAATGATCCGCCGCAAAACGGAAAGCTTGATGCTTTCGCTTCTGTACGTTGCGGGATTCCTTGCTGTGATGGGCTTGTATTGCGCGGCACAGCGCTGGTGGCTTCCCGTTCCAGTCGACATTCTGTTGAACCTTACGATTTTTATGGTGCACCACGCTTCAAATGATGTCCTGTTTCGCGCGCAGGCGGAAAATGGCTACCAAGCATTTGATTGGACCCTGCGCCGCATCGGGTGGGTCGCCCTCGCAGTCGGATTGATTTTTGTCGATCGCTTTCGATCCCCTCAGAATCTTTTCGGCGCGTTTGCTCCGCTCGCCCCTTACGCAGCGGCGTTTTGGACCGCAGGCTGGCTTATCTACGGCTGGCGTTACTGTTGGCGGGATCCGGCGCGCTCGCTACCCGTCGGTTGGCTTGCGGCGGGGGCGTTCGGCGCCTGGTGTGCACTCAACACAACTGGTATTCCGGTGTTCACCTCGACGGAGCGTTACGGATGGTTCGTTATCTATCATTACGTAGCCTGGTACGTTTTTTATGCAAGGAAGCTTGCTGATCGTTCGGGCGGATGGGAAGCAGACACGCGGCCCGGGAAAGGTCTTTTCGGAATCTGGAAGTACGTCACAACCGTACCGAAAGGATTCCTTTGGCTCGTGGTTGTGATGAATGCTCTCATCATTCTCCTTTTGATTGCAGGCGAGCCGTTCGCACGCGCGGCACGCGAAGCGACACAGCTTAACTTTTTCTACGTGCATACGATCGCGCACATTCTCTTTGGAATTGCCGTGCCCCGAAAGCGCGAGCTTGCGGTTCAGCCTCAAGCCTTGGCTCCCGCTCGATAATGCAAGTCCAATCTCAACCGAGCGCAACTTCCAGCATCAAAGGCTTTGTTCCCGTTGCAGCTGCGATTGCTTCAGGTGTTTTATTGGGAGCCGCATTCCCGCCGTTGGCTTGGAAAGGCCTCGCTTGGATCGGCCTCGCGCCGCTTGCCCTTGCCGTGCGCAAAGCCTCCTCCGTGCGGCGGGCTTTTCTTTTAGGAATGCTTGGAGGATTTGCTTTCTTCTTGATTACGCTTCATCCGCTCATGAGTGCGAGCGCGTGGACGGGTTGGACGTATGAATCGCGCGAAGCTTTTGCCTTAAGGCTGGGCAA
>JACQQP010000004.1 GCA_016206945.1 Candidatus Omnitrophota bacterium
GCCTGGAGATGCCGCGTATAACAGGCAGTTCAAGGCTTGTTTTTCAAAGATCAAAAACACAAACAAGGGGTTTAATATTCAATAACAAACCGCTTGACGCTTTACATAACAGGGGTCGGGGAAAACTCCCCGACCCCTCACCTAATTACCGTAATTCTCCTACAAAGAATTTTACGTCCTTCACCTGTGCCTCGCCAAATTGGCCTCTCAGTCGCTTCAAAAGCACCGGTTTGTATCGCCGACTCAACTCAAAAGCCAAAGTTGAGTCGTCCACCCAGACCGTCACGCTTCCATCAGCTGCAAAACGCGGTTTCGTGTGTTTCGCAAAGTCACTGCCGACAAGCCGCGGCCACAAATTGACAAGGGCAGATCTCCTTTGTTGCCACGGCTCGCTAAGTCTTGCGAAAAGACTCTCCAGAATGGGCTTTAGCGGTTTGGTCTCCACCTTTAATTATCGGTGGTTTTTAACTTAACTGCATAGGCATGACAACGTACAAATATCCTTCTTCGCCCTTAATTAAACCTGGCTTGTCCGCGTCGGTCATTGAGAGAAGTACCTCCTCCGTCTCCAGATTCTTCAAGGCGTCCATCACATAAGTTGGGTTAAAACCGATCGTCAGATCCTCGCCGGACACTTCTGCGGATATCTCCTCTTTTGCCTCTCCTAGATTGGGTGACCGCGAGGAAATGAGAAGCCGCCCCTTTAGAAAATCCAACTTCACCGCCTGATTTTCTTGCGAGGTTAAGAGGGAGACCCTTCTCATCGCCGAGAGCAATTCCTCACGCTTGAGTTTCCCGGTTGTTTTTTCCTCTTTCGGAACGACTTGATCGTAATTCGGAAATCTTCCTTCAATCAAACGAGAGATGAAGGTGGTCCTCGCAACCTGAAAAGCAATTTGGTTTTGCCCACATTCCACGGTTACATTCTCATCGCCATCGGAGAGGGCCTTTAAAAGCTCAAGCACGGTCTTCACCGGTATGATCACCTCCACAAAAACATCATGACCAACATCTAATTTCTTCTCGATGACCGCTAGCCTTTTCCCGTCTGTTGCGACAAAACGGAGTGTTTTGTTTTTCAGTAGAACCAAAAGCCCGTTAAGTGTATAGCGCGTTTCATCACGTGAAATAGCAAAAGAAGTAAGCGCCAAACACTGCTTCAAGTCTTCTCTTTTTAATTCAAAGGGTTGTTTCGATGCAATCTCTGGTAATTTAGGAAAGTCTTCAGCGCCAAGACCCATAATTTTGAAGAATGACTTTGCGGTTCTTATGTTTACCGCATTATTCTTGCCAACGGCAACCTCAACGTCACCACTCGGAATCTCTCTTATAATCTCATAGAGTTTGCGCGCAGGAACGGTAATAGAACCTTTAAGAAGCACGCTGGCTGCGCAACAAGTTTTGACACCAAGTTCCAAATCGGTTCCTGTGATCAGAATTTCGTCGGGCCCGTTCGTTTCAATGAGTATATTGTTTAATATAGGAAGGGTTGATTTCGAGCTAAGAGCTCCAACAGCTGTGGTAAGCGCTTTCAAAAAATTATCTTTTTGAACTTTTATTTGCAAGGCGTTGCTTGCTACTACTACGTTTTCTTGTTTAAGTGTAGAAGTCATATTAGTAATCTCCTTTCTGATGTTAATATCGTCACAACCTGTTTGATTTAAGTAACTTATGACAATAAAAACTGTTCACAACTAACCCTTTTGTAGTAACATTCGAATATCTTCCACGGCTTGCTGGGTTTTGCCCCCACCACGAAACCCACGTTCAATCTTGTTGCAGGCGTGGATGACGGTTGCGTGACCCCTCCCACCAAAATAAGCTCCAATTTCGGGTAAAGAGTAGCTCGTCATATTCCGGATCAGGTACATGGCAATCTGTCTTGGGTAGGCAATGGATTTTGATCTTTTCTTAGCCCTTAAATCAGACACTTTAATTTGGAAGTAATCAGAGACACACTTTTGAATCTGATCAATCCCCAAATTACCTACCTCCTCTTTTAGCGCGTCCTTTAAAATCTCCCCCTCAACCATTTTAATGTCGACAAGTGTAGAGGTGAGAGAGGAATAAGCAACTACCCGCATCAAAGCTCCTTCTAATTCTCTAATGTTTGACTTGATTTTATCTGCGATAAAGAAAACAACATCATTTGGAACCACCACAGTTTCACGCTCCATTTTCTTTTTCAAGATGGCCACTCGCGTCTCAAAATCTGGTGGTTGGATGTCAGCAACCAAACCCCAGGCAAATCGAGAAACCAACCGATCTTCCAACCCCGGTATTTCCTTTGGCGGTCGGTCGCTGGAGACGATTATCTGCTTGTGGGCGTCATAGAGGGTATTAAAGGTATGGAAGAACTCCTCCTGAGTGGCCTCTTTTCCCGCGATAAAGTGGATATCGTCTACCAAGAGAACGTCTGTATTTCTATATTTCGCGCGAAAGTTTGGTGTAGTTCGGTTTTGGATTGCAGAGATCAGCTGGTTGGTGAACTTTTCTCCCGATAGGTAAACTACCTTTGCCTCGGGGTTTTTCTCGAGAATGCGATGAGCCGCACTTTGCATTAAATGGGTTTTGCCAAGGCCCACGCGCCCATAGAGAAAAAAGGGATTGTAACTCTTAGCTGGCGCATCGCTTACGGCAAGGATGGCAGCGTATGCGAAGCGATTCCCGGGACCGACAACAAAGCTTTCGAACGTATAGCGGTCGTTGAGTGAAAGCCCATCCGAAGTTGGGTTCCGATGTGTTGGGATCGCCGGAAGATTTGGTTTGTATGAGCGGTCTTGGACAATGTAACATATTTCGGGTTTTATACCTCCTATTTCGGAAACAGCACCGCGTATGATGTCTTGGTAGTGTTCCTTAAGCCAGTCGGCGTAGAATTTGTCCGGCACCTCAAGAAATAGTTTTCCATTTTCTAGTTTTACGAAACGGGCAGGTTCGATCCATGTTTTGAAGCTCTGCTCACTCAACTCCTCTTTGATGGTCTCAAGGGCTTTCAACCAGGGAGATTTATCAGCGGGCGTGCTGGGCGATTGGGCACCGGCGAGTTCTTTCGTATTCATATCAGTTTATCAACAGCTTGCTAACAGGCAAGGTAAGAGAAATTAAATGGAAGCGCAATAGTTACAAACATATTGTAAACATGTTATATACAGCCAACCGCTTCGACAACTCGTCCTCGGATCAAACCGTAACTATGGTTTAAAATGATTCGTTATCCGGTTTACGCAGGAGTTTGAGAAAGCGAAGAATATTATAGCCGTGAATCCATGTAATTCCAGTATTATTTTTCATGGAAAGGAGCGGCGGTCTTTTTTGAGTGGGAAATCAAGGATTTTGAGAACGACCGAGAAAGAGGACGTGAGGCCGGTTCTTGACTTAAGGTCGCGTTCTGTTATAATCGCGCGAAATTTAGTTTCCCCCCAAGGACGAGAAAGGTAGCCTGCCACCACAATGAAGCGGACATATCAGCCATCAAAGCGGAAGCGGCGAGGAAAGCACGGGTTTCTTCAACGGATGAGAACGCGGGGCGGCCAGAATATTCTGAAGCGAAGGCGAAGGAAAGGGCGCGCGCGTTTAACGCCGGTATGACCGGGGCAAGAAAATCTTTCCGTAAATCAGAGCGTTTGAAAAATGCATTGCAGTTTCGTTCCATTTTGAGAGCGGGTTCTCATTTCCAGGAGAATGGAATTGGTGTTTATTTTTCGGATGCAGGTTTTGGGAAAGGCAGTCGCTTAGGAATAATTGTGAGTCGACGCGTCTTGCGAAACGCGACAGCGCGAAACCGGATGAAACGGATCGTACGGGAGTTCTTTCGACTCAGAAAAAGCGGATTTAGAAGAGGCTACGATGTTGTGGTGAAATTTATGGCTAGCAGCAACTCCTTTCAGTCAAATAACTTGAGGCGAACGCTCGGCCGTCTTTTTGAACGAGCAGGAGTGTTTGGTGCGGACGCCTAGCAGTTTGAGTCGCTTGATTTTGTCACGCCGCGGTTCGGCAAGCTCACCGCCCCGAGCGAAGTCGAGGGGCTCACCACTGGTAAGGAGCAAGATTGAAAGTGTGAGTTCACAATTTCAACCGCGTCGAAGTACAAGGGTCCTATTTGCGTTTATGATTTGCTCGTATCAAGGCTTGATCTCCCCATTCTTAGGTGAGCGATGCCGATTTTTTCCTTCTTGTTCTGAATATGGGCGTGAGGCGGTCCGAACGTACGGGTTCTTCACGGGTCTCTTAAAGTCGGTCGCTCGGCTGCTCCGTTGTCATCCCTTCCACCCCGGCGGTTACGATCCGGTTTGTAAATGATCCCATCACCTGCTTTAAAAGAGCGCAGTACTTTAAGCTCAGGCGCTCTTTTATCTCTATCAGAGATTGTGCCATTTCATCGCTCGATGATCCAAATGAAATGGCAGAAAAAGCAGGTGGTGGGATGAGTTCCGAAAAAAGATTCTTCCTTGCGGTAGGCCTTTCTTTTTTGATTCTGGTGGTATACCCCATTTATTTGAAGTGGATCACACCAAAGTCTATCTCGGGGCCCGGTGGCGCAGCGGAGCCGTATGCTGTGGAACCAAAAAGGGAGGTGGATTTGAAAGCGGTTCCTGGTGGAGAAGCGGAAGTGGCTGAGGAAACTGTTGAGCGGACCGAGAAAGTGTACCCCTTTGCACATAAATTTTTTCAGGCCGAGTTTTCTGAGCGGGGCGGTGCGATCACGAAGCTTGAACTCAAAAGTTGGGGCAAACAGCAAAAGAGCGAGGTCTTGATTCGCGGCTACGGGACAAGCGTTGGAGCGCTATTGGTAAGTTTGCCAAACCAGGGAGTTGATTTTAGGGAGCGTCATTTTTCGCTCCAAACTTTGGACGAGCAAAAAGGCGAGGTTGAATTTTACACCGCTGAACCGGGCAAGTGGCGTCTTGTGAAAAAGTTCCGATTCTCCGAGGAGAACCCGGTTATCCAGCTAGAAGTGACGGTTGAAAACTTGAATAATACGCAACTAATTTTGCCAATTGAAGTTACAACACAGATTGACGTCGAGTCCAAAATGCGAGACGATAAGGCCCAAGCGGAGTCATTCGTTTTTCTCGCAGACAAGCTTACATCGTCTCACCTGGGTAAAATTGAGAAGACACCTTATATTGTTGAGGGGAAGATTTTATGGCAAGCCCTTTCGAGAAAGTATTTCGCGATCATCATTTCCCCGGGGGAGCCCGCCGCGCTTTCAAAAACGACCGCAGCGAGGAAAGAAGCTGAATTTATGGAAAACACACTCCAACTTCCTCCCGCCGAGATAAACCCAAGCGCTTTGGCAAGGCGAAGTTTTCTGATTTATGCAGGTCCAAAATATTACCGAGAGCTCAAATCATTCGGAGAAAATTTTGAACAAATTCTCTCGCACGGATTTTTTGGAATTTTTAGGCTTTGGTTATTAGTTGGTTTTGAATGGACGCGCAAGTTGGTTGGCAATTACGGATGGGCGATTATTTTAATTACGTTTGCGATTAAGCTCTTGTTTACGCCATTGACGCACATGAGTTTTGAATCCATGAAAAAGATGCAGGCGCTCCAGCCAAAACTCAAGGCGCTTCAAGAGCGTTACAAAGGTGACCAGGCAAAGCTTTCCCAGGAAATGATGCAGCTCTATAAACGAAACAAAGTAAATCCCATGGGCGGTTGTCTTCCCATGGTGCTGCAAATTCCGATTTTCATCGCCTTTTATCAGGTTTTGGATCAGACGGTTGAGTTAAAGGGCGAGCCTTTTATTTTTTGGATTCGGGACCTATCAGCACCCGATCGGGCTTGGACCCTCCCCTTTGCCTTGCCGTTTCTTGGAGACGCCGTAAACGTTCTGCCTTTATTGATGCTCGGGTCGATGGTATGGCAGCAGAAATTGACTCCCCAAACGGGCACACCGGACCAGCAAAGGATCATGATGATCATGCCCGTCGTGTTTGGTTTTATCTTTTACAGCATGCCCTCGGGACTTGTCCTTTATTGGTTTGTGAATAACATGCTTTCCATTTTTCATCAGTTGTTCATTAAAGGAAAAGCGCTTCCCCATCATGAGGAGGCGTAGGAGAAACCAGAGTCAACAAAAATCCCGAATCACAAATTCCAAATTACAAAGAATGACCAAAAAACAATAACCAAAACATTTGGTTATTCGGAATTGTAATTTGTTTGTGAGTTGGTGCTTGGGATTTGGAATTTCTCCTTTTCTGTACTCTGACCAAAGGTCTTCATGATTCACGATCGTAACTACGACGCCATCGTCATCGGCGCAGGCCACGCCGGAACTGAAGCCGCGCTTTCGATTGCCCGCGCGGGTTTTCAGGTTCTCTTCATCACGATGAACTTGGATTCCATCTGCCAAATGTCCTGCAATCCCGCCATAGGCGGCCTTGCCAAAGGTCACGTGGTTCGAGAAATTGACGCCCTAGGCGGTGAGATGGGACTGGCCATCGATCAGACGGCCCTTCAATTCCGCATGCTGAATAAATCGAAAGGCCCGGCCGTTTGGGCGCCCCGCGCTCAAGCAGACAAGAAAGATTATCAGCGTTATATGAAGCGCGTCGTCGAAGGCGAGCCCAACATCGATTTAAAACAAGATCAAGCGGTTGAGCTCCTTGTGAAAGATGGCAAAGCCCTTGGCGTTCGGACGCTCATGGGAATTGAGTACCATGCGAAAACGACCATCGTCACCACGGGAACTTTTATGCGCGGCCTGATTCATGTGGGCGATGTGAATTTCCCCGGCGGCCGCGGCGGAGATCCTCCATCACTCGGTTTCTCGGATTCACTTAAAAAATATGGATTTGAAGTCGTACGGTTTAAAACGGGGACGCCGCCGCGGCTTCGAAAAAACACGATCAATTTTTCTGTTTGTGAGGAGCAACCTGGCGATTCTGATCCCGAGCCGTTTTCGTTTCGCACGGAGAAGCTCAATCTAAAACAGATGTCTTGTTGGCTTACGCACACGAATGAAAATACGCACGAACTCATTCGGAAAAATTTGCACCGCTCCCCTCTTTACGCTGGGCGAATTGAAGGAATCGGCCCGCGGTACTGCCCTTCCGTTGAGGATAAGGTCGTGAAATTCGCCGACAAAGAGCGTCATCAAATTTATCTCGAGCCAGAAGGGCGAGACACAGAGGAGTTTTATGTCAATGGCCTATCAACCAGCTTGCCTCAAGATGTACAAATCGAGATCGTGCACAGTATTTGCGGGCTTGAAGACGCCGAGCTCATGCGCTTTGGTTATGCGATCGAGTACGATTGCATGCCGCCCACTCAGTTGAAACATTCCCTTGAAACAAAACGAGTGGAAAATTTGTTTTTTGCAGGCCAAGTCAATTGCACCTCTGGTTATGAGGAAGCCGCCGCGCAAGGTTTAATGGCAGGCTTGAACGTCATTCACAAGCTTAAGGCCCAGGCTCCTTTTGTTTTAGACCGCTCAGAAGCTTATATTGGGGTTTTAATAGATGACCTGGTCACGCGAGGGACGAATGAACCCTATCGGCTTTTTACCTCGAGAGCGGAGTTTCGACTTCTCTTAAGACAGGACAACGCGGATGAGCGCTTAATGAAATATGGTTATGAATTCGGTCTCATTTCAGAAGGTACGTATGGCAGGATGCTCGCGCGCCGGCGCGAAGTGGAATCAGTTAGGCAAAAACTGCGCGTGACAAAGATTGATAATTCCCCGCTTGATAAAATTCTAAGGCGATCTGGTGTGACTATTAATACATTAGTACATAATGATTTACAATTTGATTGTCCGGATTATTTTGTGGGCAGGCAGGTGGAATGGGATATTAAGTATGAAGGATACATTAAAAGGCAGCTTGCGGATGTGGCGAAGTTCAAGAAGCTCGAAAAGCGAAAAATTCAAGAATCGGTTGATTACTCCGACGTGCGAGGTTTAAGCCGGGAAGCTAGAGAAAAGCTAGGTAGAATTAGGCCAGTTTCTATTGGCCAGGCGTCCAGAATACCTGGAATTTCCAGCTGTGATATTTCAGTCCTTTTAGTTTATCTCGAAAAGCTCTCCCGTGCCTCATGTCCGTAAAAACGGGTTTTAGAGGAGAATTCTGATGTGGTTTCACGTGAAACATTTTGCCATAAGAATGGGTTGTGGACGGCAATTTATGTCTATAAGTTACTTACATAAATGTAGTTAAGATATAACTAGTGCGCTTTTATATCTATAAAGTTTTATCCCTAGCTGGCCGATCATTTTGATAGCTTTCGCCATGTCAAGTTTCACGTGAAACTCTGTTGGAGATTTGTTATTATTTCCAATCTCTAGTAAGATGAAACTCGTTGCCTATTTTTTTCAAATCAGCATAATCCTGAAGGGCTAAAAACTATGGGTCAGGTATTCTCTCTTTGTAATCAAAAAGGTGGGGTTGGCAAAACAACTACCGCTGTCAATCTCGCCGCGGCCCTGGGAATGTGCGGCAAAAAAGTGCTCGTGGTAGATGTAGATCCTCAAGGAAATGCGACAAGTGGACTGGGCCTCAATAAAAGCGAAATTGGAGCGGGTGCTTATGAACTCTTGAGCGGGGAGATTGAGGTTTCAGAAGTCGTTGTTCCCACATGTGTTACAAATGTATTTTTAATTCCATCAAACTCCCACTTGGCCGGCGCAGAGATAGAATTGATTCAGCATGACTCAAGAGAATATATTCTCAGATCTGTTCTGGAGCGAGTTTGCGGTGAGTATGACTTTATTCTAGTGGATTGTCCGCCTTCTTTGGGTTTATTGACTTTGAATGCGTTGGTCGCGAGCGATCAAATGATTATTCCGCTTCAGTGCGAATATTATGCGCTTGAGGGATTGGGGCAGCTGATTCAGACGTACCAACTCGTTCGTGATAAATTGAATCCGAAGTTGCAAATCAGCGGAGTGATTCTCACCATGGCGGATTTCAGGACCAATCTGACGCAGCAGGTCATTGAGGATGTACGTAACCATTTTCAGGACAAGGTGTTCAAGACAGTTATCCCTCGTTCTGTGAAGATTAGTGAGGCGCCGAGTTTTGGAAAGCCCATTGCTTTATATGATCCTCATTCGAGAGGAGCAAAATGTTATGAAGAGATTGCCAGGGAATTTTTGAGTCGTTTTTCGGCGGCTGGGAGTGGATTGAGACAGGACACAGAATCAGAAATTGCTTCAGCACCACGGGCGCTCCCACATGGGCGATCCGGATCCTAGGGGATGAATTTAAGTATTTATAAATTGGATTGCGAGGAACTAAGTCCTTCAACAGGCTCAGAGCGCTGAGCAAAGTCGAATCGCGACGATGGAATCTGCGGACCGAAGGAGATGACATGGAACTCAAGAAAAAGGTATTGGGTAAAGGCCTAAGCGCGTTAATTCCAGATAGTTATTTGAAAGTGGTTGAAGCACAAAAGGAGGCTCAGAAGATTCAAGCCCAGCCTGTAGAATCGGGAATTCAGGAAATTCCGATCTCCGATATTCGTCCAAACCGTGAGCAGCCGCGGCACCGCTTTCCAGAGGAAAGGATTGCCGAGCTTGCGGCTTCTATAAGGGAACAAGGAATTTTACAACCAGTCATCGTGAAAAAATTGGCAGAGGGTTACGAACTTGTCTGCGGCGAGCGGAGAGTGAAAGCAGCCGAGAAATGTGGGCTTGATAAAATTCCCGCGATCGTTAAGGACCTTGCCGAAGACAAACTTCTCGAGTGGGCGCTTGTTGAGAACATACAACGTGAGGATTTGAATCCGATTGAAGAAGCGCAGGCGTACATGCGGTTGATCGAAGGGCGAGATCTGTCGCACGATGAAATCGCCAAAAAGGTTGGGAAAGATCGCTCGACAATTGCGAACACGATCCGGTTGCTTCGCTTGCCGGGAGAAATTTTAGAAGGCTTAATCGACGGCCGGCTTCAAGCGGGTCATGCACGCGCTCTTCTTTCACTTCCCACGCCTGAGCATCAGCGACAGCTTGCCAAACGCATCATGGAAGAGCGCCTTTCAGTCCGCCAAGTTGAGGAAATGGTAGGGCGGTCGGTTGTAAGGAAACGCCGGGCAAAGATTGCACGTTCCGTAGATCAAGACGTCATTTCGCTTGAGACCAAGCTGGAGCGCAAACTGGGCACTCAAGTACGGATTTTTCCTAAGCGAGACGGCCAAGGAAGGATTGAAATCCGTTATTATTCCTTAGACGACCTCGATCGGCTCCTTAATTTGCTCGGAATCTCTCAAATCTAAAACCTCTCATTCATTGACAAACAAAATCGAAGGCAATAGAATCAAAACCTTGCTGAATAAAAAAGGGGGCACATATGAATTCTCTCTACGCAGTTTTTCTTAGCGCTCTATTCATCTTTTTTTCCGGTATTCGAATTGTGCGACCGACTCATCGCGCTGTTGTGGAACGCTTTGGAAAATACAAACGCTTTGCCAATCCCGGGTTTCACTGGATCATTCCTGTCATTGACAGGATGTTTCAGGAAAATATCACCGAGCAAATGATTGATGCCACACCGCAGGAAATCATCACCTTTGATAATTTAAATGCGCGCGTTGACGCGCAGGTTTATTTCAAGGTGAAACCCGATGAGGAAAACGTCAAAAATTCCCTCTATAATGTCAACCGCGTTACCTACCAAATTGTGAACCTAGCGCGAACCACTTTGAGGAATATCATTGGCACGATGACTTTGAAATCCGCCAATAGCGAACGCGGGCGGATTAACAGCGAGCTTCACAAGATCCTCAAAGATGAGACGGCCAATTGGGGCATCGAAATTGTCCGGACCGAGCTTAAGGAAATTGATCCTCCGAAGGACGTTCAGGAAACAATGAACAAGGTCGTGAAAGCGGAGAATGAAAAAATCGCAGCCGTTGATTATGCAACGGCGCAAGAGACCGCAGCGGACGGCGAGAAAAGAGCGCAGATCAAAAAAGCAGAAGGAATAAAGCAATCTCGAATTTTGCAGGCGGAGGGCGAGGCCGAAGCGATCAAGTTAGTGAATGAAGCGGCCAACAAGTATTTCGTAGGAAATGCCCAGATTTTGAGGAAGCTTCAAGCCGTGGAAACGGCGCTTGAGGAAAACGCGAAGATCGTGGTCCCCACCAATACGGAGCTGGTGAATGTGATTGGAGAGTTGGCAGGAGTCATTCCTTTACGAAGGGATGGGCGAGGAGAAACGAAGGAGACAACCTGAGTTGTCCGCCGATTTTTTCGGCGGACGCCTAAGCAGTGTGGCGAAAATGCGGCGGTCTCGCCCGCC